>CAKZPJ010000330.1 GCA_937138955.1 uncultured Flammeovirgaceae bacterium
TGGAGGTAGCCGAAAAAACGGGAGCTTTTTTATGTGCTTTGAAAATACGGCATGAAATCCACCGATTTTTCTTCTTTTCTTTGGTATGCAGTCAATACACACCGAGCGGAAAATAATATCAAATGGGTAGCCCTTGAATAAATCAGCAGACCCTAATTAAAGGCTTATCTTTCAGCTACTGTCTTATTCTCATCGCCTACGTGCTTTTGGTACATCTTCCAAACTCGGTGGGCTACATTTCGGCCTAACTCCAAACCAGCTACATTATCAGCCTGAATATGATAGCCACCCAGCACCCGCGAAATGCCCGCCATATCGGCCGCTTCTGTGAAAGTGGGGAAATGGATGGTAACCGTATCTCCCAGGTTATCCGGTTCGGTTAGGGCACCAGCTACTAATTGAACTTCGTCACCAAACTTGTCGCTACCAGTAAAAAGGCGTAACGCTTCGGCACAGGCGCCACTCACGCAACTATGTCCTGAAACATAGCTAGGGAAAGGAGGGCAAAGAAAAGTCTCGGGAGAATAGGGGCGCCACTCTTGACCTTTCATCTCTACCATACCTTTCTCAGGGCCGCCCCAGGCTTTAATCACCTGATCTTGGTAGTAATCATGTACTAGAGCGTAAGGGCGGGCGTAGTCGTAGTACATTTTAGAGTCCCAGGCCGCAATGAAGGCATCCATTGCGGTAGCCTGATTCAGAAAATACATTTTAACATCCTCATCTAACGTATGCTGGTCGCGTATGGAAACTTTCTGAGCAAAAACCAACCAATGACCCGCTTGCTGCACTGATTGAGGCCCATCACGCATAAATTCTACCAATGCCTTCTGCTCATCGGTGAGAGAAGCTTGTAAATCAATTACCTCCTTTACCTCTTCTTTTAACTGATCTGACCCAACTACAGGAGGTGGCCCAGGACGAAATTGACTGGCTGAATCCAGCGCAATAGGTTCAACCATTTGCCAGTAGGGAGTTAGACAAGCTGGAGCGAACTTGCCCCCTTTCCCATCGGAAAAATACTTAGGCTGCCAGCGGTTTCCGTCAATATTATCGTCGGGAGAATTAACTGGTTGATAGGATGTATAATCAAAGTAGGCTTCACCATTAGAGCCTGCTACATCACCATACTGATTGGAACCATCGTTTTTTCGCTGCTCAATCACTGTCTTCGCGGCTAAATTTCCTATACCTGCGGGGGTAGATGGGTCTAGTGAAAGATTGGATGGATCCAACCCTAGCTCTTCCATGAATTGTTTGTAGAGCAAACTGTCGGTGTAGTAATACTCACTCAGAGTCCGATAGGCGGCGTAGCTGATTGCAATCTCTTTGTTCTTTAGTATTTGTTCCTCGCTAGGTCGAAGCTGGACATCAGCAAGATAGACTGGTGTTGCCTGTTCATCATACCGAGACCAAGCATCAAATACAGCAGTAAAGATCAGTCCCAGATAACGGGAAGTAATTGTTGGGCGAGGATTAAAGCGTTCGGTATCCAGAGCGGTGGCTTCCAGAGCGAGCTCACCCCACTGGTACGCTATATTATTTTCCCCAGTAGGCTCTGATTGAGTTTTATTTGATGATTGTTCCGATTGACAACTCAACAATATACATATGCTGAGAAGTAAAGTAGTAATACGCATCATGACATCGGGCTTTTTATCTTTAAAAGTTAGCCAAACATCGAAAATACTTATTTATCTTTTATTACTGAAGTATAAAGCCAAAAATTACGTTGGATAACAGTAAGGAGAGTATTTTGCCGCCTAACTTTTTTTCTTGCGCCCGCCTCGGCCTTTTTTCTCTGGAGCTTTTTCAGCTAGTTCCAGGCATTCCTCCAGTGTAAGTTCTTCCGGCTCCTTATCCTTCGGAATCTTCACATTTTTCTTACCTACTTTTATATAGGGTCCGTAACGTCCGTTTAGTACCTGCACCTCGGGGTCAGAGTCAAATACTTTAATGTATTTGTTCTTATCAGCTTCCCGCTTGGCTTCAATTATTTCAATGGCCCGGCCTTCTTCTACTGTGAGTGGATCATCTTCTTTGGTTAGCGAGTAAAACTTGCCATTGTGCCGAATGTAAGGCCCGAATCGACCGATAGCCGCTGTCATTACTTCGTCCTCGTATTCACCAATATCGCGGGGAAGCTTAAACAGTTCCAGTGCATCTTCTAGGGTAATGGTTTCAATAAACTGACCGGTGCGTAAACTCGCATACTTGGGTTTTTCTTCACCTTCACTCTCGCCAATCTGAGCAATAGGGCCAAACTTGCCTAAACGAACAATCACCGGAAGTCCAGTTTTAGGATCTTCACCCAGCGCTCGGTCAGTTCTTATCGTCGAGCGGTCAATCTCTTCTGACGTCTTAATCTTAGGGTGAAATTGCTGATAGAAATCATCGATCATCTTGTCCCAAGCTTTTTTACCTTGGGCAATTTCGTCAAACTTTTTTTCTACATCAGCAGTGAAAGAATAGTCGATCACGGTATCAAAATGCTCGGCTAGAAAGTCATTGACGACCATTGCCACATCAGTGGGGAAGAGCTTGCGTTTTTCGGTACCCGTTCGTTCAGTCAGCACTTTTTCATCTACCTTATTATCTTTTTTCACCAACATCATTTCCCGGTATTCTCGGTCGTAGCCATCGCGGTCTTCTTTTAGAATATAACCTCGCTTTTGAATGGTAGAAATTGTTGGCGCGTAGGTGGACGGACGGCCAATACCCATTTCCTCTAATTTTTTCACTAAACTAGCTTCAGTGTAGCGAGGTGGATGGCGAGAGAATGTCTGTCGTGCTCTCATTTCTTCCAATGCTAACATTTGCCCTTCAGTAAGCGGCGGCAGCATTCCTTTTTTCTCCTCTTCATCCTCATCGTCCGAAGACTCAATATAGACCTTCAGGAAACCTTCAAACTTGATAACTTCACCGGTTGCTACCAAATTCAGTGGACTAGTAGAAATATCGATGGTGGCAGTGGTACGCTCTATTTGAGCATCGGCCATTTGAGAAGCAATAGCTCGCTTCCAGATAAGCTCGTAGAGGCGTTGCTGGTTACGATCGCTGCTAGCCTCCTTTTCAGAGAATTTGGTAGGGCGAATGGCTTCGTGCGCTTCCTGAGCCGAGTCTGACTTAGTTTTATATTTTCGCTTTTGTAAATATTGGTCGCCGTAGGCACTTAAAATTTCACTAGAGGCACTCTCTACCGCCTCTTCGGAGAGATTGGTAGAATCAGTTCGCATATAGCTAATCTTGCCCGCTTCGTAGAGCCGCTGAGCCAATGTCATGGTTTGCGATACTGAGAAGCTCAACTTCCGGGAGGCTTCCTGCTGCAAAGTAGAAGTAGTAAAGGGAGGAGCCGGCGACCGCTTTACAGGCTTCTTCTCCAGCTTAGCGATGGTAAATTCAGCACTAAGGCAAGTGTTAAGAAAGTCGCGCGCTTCCTCTTCGGCAGCAAACTTTTTGGGCAAATCAGCTTTCAGTACACTACCGTTATCTAGCAGAAAGTTGGCGGTGACTTTGTAAGACGATTTACTTTCGAAGGCAGTAATTGCCCGTTCACGTTCTACCACTAAGCGTACTGCGACCGATTGCACACGCCCAGCCGAAAGTCCTCGCTTGATTTTTTTCCAAAGCACCGGAGAAAGCTCGTAGCCCACCAGACGGTCGAGAATCCGACGAGCCTGTTGGGCATTTACCAAATCAGTATCAATACCCCGAGGAGATTGAATAGCTTTTTGAATGGCTTTTTTGGTAATCTCTCTGAATACAATTCGGCGGGTTTTTTCGTCCTTCAGATTCAATACTTCTTTCAAGTGCCAAGAGATAGCCTCGCCTTCGCGGTCATCATCACTCGCTAAGAAGATGGTATCTGCATCTTTCACTAACTTTTTGAGCTGCGAAATAACATCTTTTTTATCGGGGGACACTTGGTAAGTAGGCTGGTACCCGTTGTCTACATCTACTCCAGTATCATCTTTGGGAAGGTCTCGCACGTGACCATAACTGGAGGTAACAATATAATCCCCTCCTAAATACCCTTCTATTGTCTTTGCTTTCGCTGGCGACTCAACAATCACTATATTTTTTGCCATAAATAATACTACTTTCGTGGTTTGTGAGGATTTAAGGTTTCAAAGGAACACTTTTTTATCACAAATCGTAGAATAAAATCGTTTAGTTCCTTACAAGCTGAATTACAAGTGAATAAAAAAGCAACGTTCTCTTTAACTACTTACCGATAAAATGGTTAAACAACTACTTTTAGTTCGCCACGGCGAAGCAAAAGATTCTCAAGATCAACAGTCTGATGCCAGCCGAGATTTAGCAGCTCGTGGTTACCAAGATGCGGTACGCGTAGGACATTATCTGAAAGAGCAAGGATGGCAGCCAGATGTGATGATAAGTAGCCCTGCTGTGCGCGCTGCCGCCACTGCACAAATGATTGCCGAGCAGTTACACTACCCCGCTCAACAAATTCAGCTTAAGTCGGGGTTGTACGAAGCCTCGCTCCGAACGTTTCTTGCCATTATTAATGAACAACACGATCAACTGAACCGTATTTTGGCCGTAGGGCATAATCCTACTATTAGTTATTTGATTGAATATCTTACTGGGGAAGAAGTAGGTAATGTTGTGCCCGGAGGATCTGCTCTGTTAGAATTTACAGTAGAAGGCTGGAGCGAGATATCACAGAGTACAGGCTCACTAGTTATATATAACACTCCTACCAATTTAACGTAG
Organism: uncultured Flammeovirgaceae bacterium; assembly: GCA_937138955.1. Lineage (GTDB taxonomy): Bacteria > Bacteroidota > Bacteroidia > Cytophagales > Cyclobacteriaceae > Tunicatimonas. The sequence continues at coordinate 4,738 of CAKZPJ010000330.1, forward strand.
TGCTATGCTTATCTCTATTTTAGTAAATGCCGTATCCGTATTCTTAGCAGCCTATGTACTGCGGGGAGTAATGGTAAATAACTTTTGGACGGCACTGATTGTGGCAGTCTTGCTGGCCATTATTAATGCAGTAGTTAAGCCTATTTTGATTTTTTTAACCATTCCCATCACTGTACTCACTTTAGGTTTGTTCATTCTGGTAATCAACGCTTTACTGCTTATGTTAATTGATGCTTTGCTTGAAGGGCTGAAAATAAAGAATTTTGGTTGGGCGGTACTGTTTGGTATTGTGCTGTCAATTATCAATGGCTTACTGTCTTGGATACTGGATGTCTGATCAAAAAAAGCTCTGGTTTTTTGTTCGTAACTTAACACGAGGGTTTCTTGCGTTATTTATTGTAGTAGGTGGGTTTGTGCTGCTGAAAGATCGGGTAGATTTAGACTACTTTCAGTGGCTAGCTCCCGTGTACGAGCAGCCTTTACTGGTATATTTGATCTATTCTGCCTCGGAATTACTATTTGGTATTATTCCCCCTGAAATCTTTATGATTTGGGCACTGCGCTTTGAAGAACTGACTAGTTATCTACTCAATATTGGTGCACTTGCTGTGATATCCTATTTAGCGGGTGTTCTAGGGTATCTAATTGGGAATTATCTAAATCATACCCGATTCTACACATACTTTAGAAGAAGAGTTTTTGGTCATTACGAACGGTACTTTCAAAGTTTTGGGGCTTTCTTGATTATTGTGGCGGCTTTAACTCCGCTTCCTTTTTCAGGGGTGAGTATGTTAATCGGTTCCGTTAATTTTCCGGCTAAAAAATATCTGGTGTACGCAACTACTCGTTTTATTCGGTTCTTCGCTTATGGTTACGTAGTATGGCAGGCGAATACAATTTGATAAACTATAAGGTAAAGAGGAAGACAAATATTGATCAACTCTTTACAGGATTTTACTGTACCGGAATTTTTCAGATAACGATAAGATTAACTTAGGTAAGCATGGGTTTTAGTTTATTAACAAAAATTTAACAAGAGCCATAATCTTTTCATAGGTTGGATATGTTCTATAAAAACATTTTATTAGTAAATTGATTAATTACAAATAGCTACCTCTTTTTCTTATGAAAGCATTTTCTACTATTGCGTTGTTAACCTTGCTCTTTTTTGCGAGCTGTATGGGATATAAAGAATTTCCTGTAGAGTCGGATTACAGTTTTGAGGGTGAGTTTCGTCGATATAAATCATTTAACTTTCTAGACACCCGCAGTTCGGGTGCCGACTCTAGCCTTCAGAACGACATCATCGAGAGCGCGATTCGAGCTCGTATGGAGTTGCAGGGCTACGAATACACAACCCGCGATCCACGTCTGCTAGTTTCTTACAAAATCTTTTATGATAGCCTTTTCTTTACTGGTTACGATCAGCCTGATATTGAACTCTTCATTGAGTATGAGGAAAATATTGATCAGGAAATGGACCCAGTGAAATACAATCTGCGCCAGGGAACCCTGTTAGTGCTGATGTACGATCGGGAACGTAAAAAGTCAATCTGGCAAGGGTACGCCTCAGGAGTTTTCGGCGACAGCTTTTATAGCGACAAGCGTTATCTACAAGGAGCCGTTCGATCAATTTTTGATCAGTACAAAGTATTTGCGGAGGGCTTTGCTGTGCAGAAAAAGAAAGTCAGCCGCAATTAACCATTTATCTATTGACTGACTATCTCGATCACTCGATCGGGGTAGTCAGAAATAATTCCATCAACCTTTAAGTTGACCATTCGTTGAATATCCTCTGGTTCATTAACTGTCCAAGGAATGATACTCAGACCCTTTTTTTCAGCCAGACCAATTAAATCTTGATCTACTAACTGAAAGTGGGGACTATAAATTTGGGGAGTAAAGCCTAACTTATCTAAGTTCTTTTCAAAAGAATCAGTATTGCCAACCAACAACGCGAGCGTTAGTGAAGGTTGTTTTTTTCGTATTTGCTGAAGCGTGCGGACATCAAATGACTGAATAACGATCCGATCTTCAATATTTTTTTCCTGAATAATTGATAAAACTAAATCAGTAAACTTATCTGGGGCTGGATGAAAAATGCCGTCCCCTTTCGGGTCAGATTTGGTTTCAATGTTATAGACTACCGGAGGTAGATTCTGGGCTGTTATTAACTGCTCAATTGTGTCAATCACATTAGCAAGCAACGGTTTGTACGCTGGAAAATTTTTCTGTTCGGAAAACTGCGGATGTGGACTACTACCGCAATCGCAGCGAGCGATTTCCTGATAAAGCATCTGGTAGAGATTATATTTCTTCTCTTCTTCCTCTATAATGGGTTGCCCTTCGGCAGTACGACAAATTACGTGAGAAAGAAAAGGGTCATGCGAAACAACTACCTGCTGATCTTGAGAGATTACTACGTCTAGTTCTAGGGTAGTTACTCCCAGCTTAACGGCTTCAATAAAAGCTGGAATGGTATTTTCCGGGATCAGCCCTCGGCAACCTCGGTGCCCTTGAATGTCTAGTGTTAGGTTAGAAGACTGAGCTATTGACTCAGTGTGAAGAGACGCAGCGGAAAAAAAGGCAAAAACAAAAAATAGGCAAGGTTTCATATCAACGCACCTCAAAGTTCGCCGTGCCAATGACGTAATCATCTGCGTAAATTTCTACTTGATGGCGTCCTTCGGTATAGTCGCTGCCTTTTTCATAGATAAAGGAAAGTGCCTGACCAGTATTATCGAACAGTATATCTTTCTTCAGGGTATAAAAGATTTCTTCATTACCCAGCATGAATGTACCTGATCCCTTGGCTACATCAAATATAACATTGCCGTTAGGTTCCACAATACGGATAAATATATCACGCCCTTTAACCTCAGCTACCTCATTTTTGGCCAAGTTAAACGTAACTTGAACCTGCTCTAGCTGACTACTTCGGTAGCGATCGCGCTCCTTTCCTTTTCCTCGGCTATTCAGCCCAATAACTTTAATATTTTCCGCTTCCAGTTGAGAGGCTACGGCTACTTTTTCCGCTAGTTGATTATTATCCGAGTTAATTTGGGTGATCGTTTTATTTAGTTCCTGTTTTTCCACCTTCAATTCAGTGTTTTCGGCAAACAGAACCTTATTTTCCTCCTGTAGCTTAGCAATCTCTTTATCTTTATTAATTAAAAGTTCACGATAGCCCTCTACACGGTTGTTTATCTGGTTATACCGTTTTTGAGCAAGTACCTGATCGTTTTGTAGCTGCTCTTTCTCTTGTTCTAGCGTTTCTCGAATAAGCCGCAATTCTTCTACATCGCCCCCTAACTTCTGTATTTCCTGAATTTTTAGATCAAGTTCATTGCTTATTGACTCCAGTTTGGCGTAGGTTTCCTGTAATTCGGTTTGACTAGTTTGTAACTCAGTCGCCTTTTTCTGGTTGTTCTGGTAGAATAGAAAAAGTACCACCAAATTCGTTAGCACCAGTAAGCCAACAATGATTAATAGTATTTTTCTTTTGTTTGAGCCTTTGCTTGAATCGGAATGAGTAATCTCTTCCATAGGTGTAATTTGTTGGATTGCTTGAATATCTGCTATTTTAGAAAAATTTCAGCACTCGTACTAGGAAAATGGAAACGCTAAACGAAAACTATTGGACTCAGCGCTATCAATTGGGAAATACTGGCTGGGATACTGGCAGTATTACCCCGCCTTTAAAAACATATTTCGATCAGTTATACGACAAAAATATAAAAATTCTGATACCTGGCAGTGGAAATAGCTACGAAGCTGCTTATCTTTTTGAACAGGGGTTCTCTCAAGTATATACTGTTGACATAAGTAAACATCCGTTAGAGAAATTTCAGCAGCAGTATCCTGAGTTTCCACCAGAACAGATATTACATCAAAATTTCTTCCAATTAGATAGTACATTCGATCTAATTATTGAGCAAACATTTTTCTGCGCGCTGAACCCAAGCTTACGGCCAGATTATGCCAGAAAAATGCATGAACTGCTAAAGCCAAACGGTAGATTGGTTGGGCTATTATTTGATGCCTCTCTTTACCAGGATCATCCGCCTTTTGGAGGTAGCCTGCAAGAATATCGCCAATATTTTGAGCTGTACTTCCACTTTCACACGTTCGAGTCAGCGTACAACTCTATCTCACCCCGATTAGGGAGCGAACTGTTCATCAATCTTAAGAAAAAACTATAGGCACAATGGTTAAACCCCATAGTTAAGAGGCGCTCTTGAGTTCACTTAAATAGTTGCTAACTAAATTATGTTGCATTCGGATCATTATATTTTAGCTCATGGATTAAACGTACAGCCAGCGGTTATGCAATTGCTAGCTGAAGAATTGGGGTGCGCTGAAGATCAATACACTGTAATTAGCTTACCCGGTCACAGTGGAGAAGAAAGTTTATCGCGCGATTCGGCTGACCGATGGCTTGATAGTTTTCGAGATCAGTACAATGAGGTATTCCAAATTCATTCTGATGTAATTTTTGTAGGATATTCTCTGGGTGGGTTGCTTATGACGTATTTACTAGGAGAGGGTCAGATAGCCGCTCCGCGCAAACAGATATTATTGGCACCGGCTTTAGCTTTTCAGCAGTGGACGAAAATTCCTACCATGATTCCAAAGGCAACATTGGATCAGGTTACTATTCCTTCGTTTACTCCCAAAAGCTATAAAGCTAATTCGGGAGTTTCATTGGGTGCGTATAAAGTGCTTTTTGCAATTAGTCAGACATTGAACAGTATGATCTCTGACCGTTATAATATTCCTACTTTAGTCTTTTGTGATCGTTGGGATGAACTGGTGCAGGCCGAAGGGTTACGCAAGTTTATAGAACTTAAGCAGCTTACTAAATGGAAGCTTATTGTAGTGCCATCTAGCTTTTGGCAAAGGTTAGGAAAGAAACATTTACTGGTAGCCACTGAATATTATTCTGATAATCATTGGAAACAAATTCGCCAGCAAATAGAGGAATTTGTTAATGAATGAGCTGACTCACTACCGAGCTAGCTATGATGCAGCTCGTATCCATTTTCGCGAGCTGTCAACTAGCCAAGGTTGGGAGCTGTATTCGCTGGTAGTAGATGATGCGGAAGAGTTATTTATTGACATTGCGCTTTGGCGAGAGAGTAGTAATAGACTAATTATTCATAGCTCAGGTGTACACGGGGTGGAAGCTTTCCCTGGTTCGGCAGTTCAGTGCGCTTTTCTCAGTTCTTGGCAACCAAGTTTATCCGATCTACCAAGCATTGCACTTATTCATTGTATAAACCCCTTCGGAATGCGCTATCTACGTCGCTGGAACGCTCAAAATATTGATCTCAATCGAAATTTTCTATCTTCCTTTACTACTCTTCCAATAAACCCCTTTTACGATCGTCTGTCTCCCTTCCTGAACCCTCAATCCAGTAGCCAGCTTTCTTACTTTACGCTAAGAGTATTAAAATTGCTGGTGAAATACCGTTTTGCTGCGTTGCAACAAGCTATTGCCCAGGGACAATATAATGATCCGAAAGGGTTATTTTTTGGTGGTAAACAACCAGCAATTGAGACTAGCCTACTACGCTCTTTTTTCCAGCAGTATTTAAGTAGGTATAGATTTATTAAGGGGATAGACTTTCATACCGGATTAGGTAAGTTCGGTCAATCCTCCTTCTATCTGGAACCCCACTTTGGTCAAGAAGCTTATCGGCAGGCTGAATCTATCTTCGACCAAACAATAATCAGTGCGCTTTCCCAGACTAATCAAAGCTATCAGATGCAAGGTAGCTTGGTAGCGGGGTTGAAAGCATACTATCCTGAGCGAGATTTTTGGATGATAACACAGGAAATTGGTACAGTCGGACCATCAAAAATTCTGCAAGCACTCCGCCAGGAAAATTTCAAATTTCACTACCAGCCTGAGTACCCAATGAAAGCAGACTTACTGTTGAGAGAAGCATTTAGTCCTGATGATGACGCATGGAAAAGGGCGGCGGTACAAGCGGGCGTTCAGGCGCTAACTCAGCTAACTCACGCGCAATAAAGATACTTATTGCTACTGATAGCGGAAGATGTTAGAAACAAAAAAAGCGATACTGTTCCGTATCGCTTTTTTAATATTATATATGCAGATTAGTAGTAACAGTTTAAAAAACAAAAACTAAAGCTTAAAAAATCTAAACTACATATGCCCTCACTTACATCAAAGGATGCAACTATGCTGCCAACACAAGGAAAACTGTTTTAAAAGAACTTGAACAGATGGTTGAGGTATTTTTTACTCAAAAGTAGATTGAATGTGAGAAAAAAAATACCCAATTACCCAGCTAATCGGCTTACTACTTCATAAAGCAAAGCATCAGTAATACTTTTTTTGCGAATACATTCTTTTTATAAGAACATATTCGTATATTGGAGACAATAAAATACCTTCTTTATGAATAAGCACAATCAGACAAACGCATTAGAGGAAGTTAGAATTGAGCGAACCGAGATTATTGGTACAATCGCTCTACAGTATCTTCAATCTATCAGAGTGAGAACAACGTCTCGTTAGGGTACAAAGGAAAACTCATTGTCGTTGTAAATGCGCATCGTCTTAATTGGGCGTGTTCCCTTCATGGCTCGGCTCATATCTACTTCTCTGTCTATCCAATCATTGACTGAAAATTCATCTTTAAGTACCAACGATGTAGCCGTAAGCCAGGCTTGCTTATTAGAAAGTACTTTGCGTAAAGGTGGCTCGATAACTAACCGGATACAAATTTCGTTAGGGGCATCTCCGCCAGGAAATATCGGTTTCACCTTATTATAAACTATTGACAAGGGCTCAGTAGCGTATTCCATAAGTTCCCAAGCAAGATTAG
>CAKZPJ010000331.1 GCA_937138955.1 uncultured Flammeovirgaceae bacterium
GAACTTTTCCTTTTCTATCTACGTGAAAAATCTCTCCAAATCCGTCCCCATCGACGTCGGCAATAGCAGGATACGAAGCAAATTGTTCCTGGTCTGTGACTTTTACTTGATTTTCAATGGAGCCATCTTTGCCATCCAGAATGTACATATACCCAGTTTCGTCATTATAAGAAACAACTTCAGCTATTCCGTCTTTATCTATGTCAGCTAAGGCAAATGCACCGCGGGTAGCACTGGTTTGCATTGGTGAGTCCCAGGCTTTCTCTATTTCAAACACATTTCCTTGAGGGCGTACTTCGCAGTTAGTAATATCAATAACAAAATCATTGGGGTTGTCGGGCTCAGTTAGGCAGTCCCCATCGTAGTAGTCGAAGAAACCGTCTCCATCATCATCTATACCATTATTGCAATTGGTTTCAACTGGGCAATCGGGCGAGAGGCCTTTACAATCATCATCTAGACAGTCGGGTAGCCCATCCCCATCATTATCTAGCCCATCAGCACAGTTATTTTCCCGGTTCTGACAAAGGGGCGACGTAGCACAATCGTTATCAAAGCAGTCAATCAATCCGTCGCCGTCATCATCAATGCCATTAGCGCAGTTGACTTCTTGAGCGAAGGAGGTAGAAGAAAAGAATAGCAGCAGCCCAAAGCCGAGCCAGATACTTTGTGGTTTCATACTTAGAAGATCACTTCCTTTATTAGTAATTCGCTAAATTATAGACACTTCCTATGATTATTGATCCCAATTTGGTGCTAGCCTTACATTGTAAAGAATACTGCTAAGTAGATGTAAAAACCGTACAGAATTATATTATGGTGCTCAAAAAACAGGAAAATATACAAGCAGTAAAGTTATTGCACAGAAAAGAGCGCTCTTTAGAAAAAGGGCGTTGCTCAGGTAGAGAAGGCTTCATAAGGCATAGGGCTATTAGTAAATTTGATCTATACTATGGAGGCAGCAGAAAAAAATTAAACTGGTGATAGTTTTTTGAGCGATTGATGGCACTAGCATCAGCCCCCCTCTTAGCCCGTTTTACTGTCTGGCTCTAGTATGACCTTTTGGAAGAGAGAAAGCAAATAAAGTATTGGTGAAAATAATACCAACCGTGAGTGTGATACGACCCTACCAATGCGTCTATCACAAGAGTGCTAAATCGCTACTCGAGAATTGAAAGATTATTAACAATACCCTGTTTTAATAGACCCGAATATGGATGTTTTTTTACTCAGCTTTCTCTTCATCCTCGGTCTTCACCAGAACAGGAAGATCATCAATGGTACTACTATAAATGGCATTAAAGATTAGTTTGTAGGTGCCCCGAGGTTGACCCCGAAATTGGGGGCGGAAGCCAAAAAGAACAATAGTACCATCGCCGTGTTTTACGCGCATCATGGCACTTTTTCCACTGATATGCTTCTTTTCGCCCAGTGCCCAACCACTCATCAACAAGTTATCTTTAGCGTAGTGTACGATGGTTTCTATCATTGGATCGGGTAGCTTGGTAATATCTTCCTGACCACCTTCGCCCTCTCGTTCTTGCTTTACTATCTCAAACGCTCGGCTACGGGAAAATGAGGTAGCTATGGTATCTTGCATGCCGTAAGCCAATGGATGGTTCGTATTTACCGTAGCTCTAATAAGCGAACCGGGAATGAAGAATTCTTTGCTAGACAAACCCGCTACTACATTTTTAATGGGTAATCCAAATTGCTGGATAGCAAAGTCACTGGCTTCATCAAAAGTAATGATTGTGCCGCCCTGTTTTACGTAATTTTCTAGTGCCAATGTTCCTTCCAGCCCTAACCCGCCCGTGTATTCTTCCGGCATATTGTAAATAGCGTGACCATGCGAAATACGCTGGGGGCTTTGGTCGGGGATGATGATAGCATCGTACTGCGAAAGGTTGGCACTACGAACTTGCTCATCGTGCAGTGTATCGTACTGGAAATCGTATTCATCCAGCAGCCAACGTGTCCAGCCTTCGTCCATGTTGGCTACCCACGATTTGTACAGCCCTACCTTTGGTTGGCGAATTTGGTGAAGTGTAGCATTAGGTTTATCATTAATTCCGGTGAACGTGAGCCCAAGAGAATCAGCTAGCTGAGAAAGTTGGGACTCAATAGTTTCATCATTTTCAATTAAAATGGTTCCGGCTTCTAAATTATCGGTTGCTTCACCTAACCAATGTACTTTTGCTTGCGCAGCTATCAACTGATTTACTGCTCGGGCACTGGCGTTATCCTGAGGGCTCAGTGCATAAGCAAAGCTGGCCGATTTAGTAACTTTACCAGGAGTAGGTTGTACAGCATTCGTCACTTCACTTACATCAATTGTCACTTCGTCGTCTAGTCGGTCAACCCGAACGCCCATTTGTAACGGCAATGTCCATCCGGCTAAGTCATACGGCGTTTTGGGTGGGCCACCTGGATAAAGGCGCAAATCGGGATATTCTTGTTTTTCCAATAAATCTTTCAAATAAGGGCGGAATGCCTGCGCTCCGTACAGTACAAATGAACCTTCGGTGTAGGTAGTATCACCAACACTAAATGGCTGATTGGTTTGGTGAACTTCCAACCCGCCTTGCATCAGAATATTGACTAAGTTACGAGCTTCACTAGCGTTCCACTGTTCAGTAGGAATTACGTAGGCAAAAGCATCATCTTCTGCTTCAATAGCATCACGGCCCATGCGGTACATATCGTACAGCCATTTTTCTTTTCGGTCGGCTCCAATACTAAGCGTGGCCATTCCGGCCGTGAGCATATATTCTACTGCATCACGAAAACGAGACTCCCCACCCTGCCACGGACTAGGGTAGTTGATCGCCGTTCCATCGGTAGGAATTCCGTTGCCAATTGTTTTTGGTAGAGAATCAGGCGGATAAAAACGTGGAGTTGGGGTAGTATGCGCGGTTTCGGTGAGGATACCTACTTGGTTATGGAAGTAGGGAGCAGTGCGTAGTCCCCCGTTCCACCACATAGTGTAGGTTACATCAGAAACCACACCGGACATATTCTTTATTGCAAAGCGAGTAGCCATTTCGTTACCTACTAAATTCACCCCGTTTACTACCCCCGCGTGAATATGTGGATTCACCGGTTTAGAAAAAGGGGGAATGAATATTCGGGCCCAGCGAGGAGCCGATTGATGCTGATTGTGAACAATCTGGGGGTACCATTCATTGAACAGCAGGTTTGTAACCGCCCGGGTTTCGGGCTGGGTATTCATAAACCAATCGCGGTTATCATCGTGTCCTACGTAGTAATGATAGAGTACCGGCGGATAGGAAGTTTCATAAGGAGTATCTAAGTTCTTTTTGTACCAATTAGCGACAATATCTAACCCATCCGGATTGATATTGGGCATGAGCATAAAAATGACATTCTCCCGGATTTTATTCATCTCAGCGGTTTCTTCCGTGGCCACCATATAAGCCAATTCGGGAGGAAACTGGGTAGCTGCTTTCTCAGTAGAGTGAATACCTCCGTCAATCCAGATAACGGCTTTACCTTCCTGAGCAAGCTGCTGAGCTTCTTCATCAGAAATACGCGCTCGAGCTAATTTGGCACTAATTTCTTTCCATTTATCTAGCTGCTGGAGGTTCTCTTCGCTGGAAATGAATAATACATATAACGGGCGGCCCAATACTGAGGTGCCAATCTGTTGCATCTGCACCCGGTCACTGGCTTCGTCTAGTCGCTTTAGGTAATCAGTAATTTGCGTATAGTCGGCAATTTCATAATCGGCCCCCATCTGAAAGCCAATTACTTCTTGAGGAGAAGGTACTTGCGCTTGAAGAGATAAAGAAAAGAAGATTAAAAAGCAAAAAGTAAATAGATTCCGGTTCATAGTAAAATTGTAGGTAATACAGAACCGGAAAGTACTAAAAAAATAGCGGTTGTTAAGCCTGATACTCCAGAAAAAAGCCAGTTGAGTAGTATGCGAAAGTTGCTAATCTTTGGCTGTGATAGATACAATAATAATTTTCAGGCTACACTACTGCGACTGGGGTTTCAATCCAGAATAGCAGTATAATAGAATCCTGACCAGCTACTTGATTGCCCGATACAGCCATGGTACTAGTATGAGAGTCTTTATGCTGTAATTGTAATGAGGCTTGATTGGTATTACCAACTTGAAGCTGCTGCCAGAAAGCAGCATAAGTTGCCTCTTGCTTAATTACCTTCTCATGAGCTTGCCCCTTTAAATCGCCAGAAGCATACCCCAAATAACGGGACAACGTATCATTAACCTGAACAATACTGCCATCAGGCCCTACTTCCATCGTACCAATAGACTGCTGCACTGCCTGAAACAAAGCTGCCTGACTCTGCTCTTTACGACTGATTTCCTCCTGAATAGCCTGTAGCTCTTCATTATTTTGCCGCATTTCTTCTTCCGCAGCTCGCAACTCTTCTTCACTAGTTTTGGTCTCATCCAGTAGGCGAGCCGTATGTTGACTGGCTTTACTAGAGGCTACCATAGAGGCAATACTTTCGCCTACTTTCTCTAGAAATTGAATTGTGTCAGAAGAAAAGTCATTAAACGATGCTAACTCAATAATGCCTTCTACGTGTTCATTAACTATCAACGGAACAACTAAAAGATGACCTGGGGTAGCTTCGCCCAATCCAGAAGTAATGTTGACATAATCCTGTGGAACCTTGGTCAGATGGGTGGTTTTCTTTTCTAAGAAAGTTTGGCCCACTAGCCCTTGCCCTAATCGAACTGCTTTTTCTTGAAACTTCTTCTTGTCATAGGCATAGCAGGCGGCCATACTAAGTACCTGTTCGTTCTTTTCTTGATCATGGTCAGCAATAAAAATTGCCCCTTGATTGGCACCAACATACTTTACTAAGTGAGCTAGTACTTTCTCTGAAAGATCTTCAAGTGAGTTCACATTCTTACGTAAAATGTCGCCTACCTCAGCTAACCCGACATTCATAAACCGTTCACGCTGCTCTCGCCGCTGTGCGTCTTTTAACTTCTCCTGCATATCAATGAGAGCACAGCCAAGTTTGTTACTTTCTTCTCGCTTTTGTTCGGCATCAAGATTACCCTTGGCAATTTCGGTGGCAAAAGCCATGTTTTGCTCCGAGTGCACTAGTTGGTCTTGAACCTTAATGTTACTCAATAGTGCTTCCTCGGTATGTTGGCGAAAGTGGAAAGCCCAAAGGGCGCATAGCCCAAGAATTACCGCCGCCAGTCCCACATGGAAAAAGAACGTGCTAAGTGACATGTAGTCTAGTTGCGTAAAATAGACTTCTTCGTAGCCAGCAAATTGTAGATAGGCGAAAGCGGCGTGGTGAGCGACAATTACTAAAGTGATAGGTATGAACGCCTTCCAGTTTTGGTAAACGATTAATAATATAGCTCCAATGAATGCAAAAAAGTGCATCTCGAACAAACCATGCATTTGGTAAATAAACTGAGCCATAAATATGGCAAAGGCACAGCCGGCTATATATTGATTTAGTGTTTTGCTGGGAAAGAACCACTTAGCTACCGCGTACATACTAGTTGCAAGAATCCCCACTACTAAGGCAATCGCCCACGTATTGTAAAACCAAGCAAGGCCCAGACCAAATACAAAATAGCAACCTAAGCTAATTTCAACAATACGATTCGCTCGTTGGTAGATCTGCTGAAAGTGCTTCTGTACTTTGACATCTATTGATATACTGCTCATCTTAATTGAATAGATTTATTAACGAAATAGACTGGCTATTTGTACCAGTATTTATATCAGAAGGTAGGTTGCACCCGTAGGGTAATCCGGCTCGTTGAACTGCCAATGGCAAGGGTTGATCGATAATGGCCGATTGCAAGGCAAGTTCGGCAAAACGGGTAGACCGCGTAGTGCAATAGCGAGCCTTGTTGTAGTTACCCTGATAGTAGAGTATGCCCTTAGCAGTGAGAACCACGGCCTGGGGAGTAGCATATATGCCGCAGGCATCGGCAATTGCTCCGTCAGAATCACTAATAATGGGAACATTAAGCTCTTGGCTTAGCGGTTCTTCAGCACTATCGGGCACAATAGTGTAAAATTTAACTTTACCCTGATATCGACGAACCAATTGGCGAAAATGATCCTGATTAAACCTTGAACAGGGGCAGTCTGGATTATAAAAATGAAGAAAGATTGGCTCGGTACCCTCTTTTAAAAAAGATAAGCTGATTTGCGTTCCGGGAGTAATTGTATTGTGGCTCTTCGGTTTAACCGTAGGCTTAAGATATTGAATTTGCTGATTCCAGAAAACAGCAATAATTATCCCTAATAAAGCGACCAAGATAGCGGCACATCCAATAGCTTTTATGGTGTTCATTGGTATTTCATCAAAATTGTTCTACTGCTATAGTACAAAGTAGGTACAACAACGCTGGTTTCAGCATTTCTTTTTTCAATAGGATGTAATTTTAAGGTAATTTTACTAGAAGATTACTGAATTATTTATTAATAAAACTATCTGAATAACAGATGCTTACATAAGTGAAAGGGTACAGGCTTGAGCAATAACCTCTCAATACAATTAGCTATGGAAGTCATTTCAATAATGGAGGTAGTATTACAGTAGAAGTAATTTGCTGAAAACCATAGTTGCAGGTTATTTATTACACGTCTAGAGTTTTTTTAAGATTCTACGTAGAAAAATGTCTCACCATATCACTTCAAAGTTTACATAGGCGAGTGGTACTCTCTCAATATCTACTCTTTTTACAGGAATCACCAAAAAAGCTCTATATTCCAGTTTTCAAATAATACACCCATGCCTATTCTCAGTAAAGAACTGATTGCTTCTAAAGTTAGACAGTTTTCTGATAGAGACGATATTCAGTTTCCTAACCCTAGATTTTTTCGCTATCCTGATCGTATTATCCAGTTTGGCTCGGGGGCACTGCTTCGAGGTTTAATCCAGTATTTTGCGGATGAAGCTAACCAGCAAGATCTATTTAAAGGACGAGTAGTAATTGTAAACAATACTCGCTCGGGGCGTAGTCAGCGATTTTCTAATCAAGACGGATTATTTACTATCTGTGAGGAAGGCTTTTCCGAAGGAGAAGCACAACGGAAGTTTTACATCAATTCATCCGTTTCGAAGGCACTCCCAGCGCATGAGCATTGGAACAAAATACTGAAATACGCTCATAACGAAGCTATTACTACGATAGTGTCTAACACCACGGAGATAGGCATTTCACTGCAAGAAGATGATGATCTTTCGGGTGATCCCCCGCAGTCGTTTCCTGGTAAATTGACTGCTTTCCTGTATGAACGTTATCAGGCTTTTGCCGGGCTCCCTCGTAGTGGTATGCTAATTATTCCTACCGAGTTAATTATTGACAATGGTAGTAAGTTAAGATCAATTGTACTAAAGCTGATTGAAATTAACCAGTTAGAAGATGAGTTTCGGCAGTGGGTAAAACAGAATTGTTTGTTCTGCAATACATTAGTAGATCGAATTGTTCCGGGTGAGCCTAGTGAAGATAAGCAGGCGAAATTGGAAGAGCACCTGGGATTTCAGGACGAGCTACTTACAGTTAGCGAAATATACCGTTTTCTCGCTATTGAAGGAGAACAAGAAGAGCTGTACCGAAGAGCTCCTTTCTTAAAGGTAGATAGCGGAATCGTGATAGATGAAGATATTACGCCCTATCGGGAGCGAAAATTGCGTATTCTTAATGGTGGTCACACCATCAGTGTAGCCGCGGGATTTCTGTGTGGATTAGAGACAGTGGATGAGTGCATGCAAGATGAGGTTATGGGAAAGTTTATTTCTCAGGTTATCTACGAGGAGATTCTACCTACGCTAAAAATAGATCATAGTATGGCTCGCGAATTTGCCGATGATGTATTAGACCGGTTTCGTAATCCGTATTTGCGCCATCAGCTTATTAGCATCGCATTACAGTATACTTCTAAAATGAACATGCGTAATGGACTTACCTTTGAGCGTTACTTCCAGAAAAATGGGCAACCGCCCAAGCGTATGTGCGCCGGTTTAGCGGCGTATCTGCTATTTAGTAAACCTGTAGTTCGAGAAGGTAATGACTACTACGGGGAATTCAACAAAGAAAAATACCCTATCAATGACGATCAGGCAGCTTTTCTATACGAAGTATGGCAAAGTGCTAACTTATCCAGTGAAGAAGATGTGAAAGAAGTAGTACAAAGAATACTCACGCATCAACCACTTTGGGATCAAGATATGAGTCCCTTTGTTGAACCAATATCCCTGTACCTAAAAAGATTTAGTGATACAAGCGTTCGTAGTGTGCTTGCTTCTCTAGTTGATTAATCGTTACAATCTTTTCTACTGACTACTTTTTTCTGGACACATTTGCAACCAAATAAAAAAGAAAAATAAAATAGTACCTATCCATTCCATAACTAAGTATTTTAACTAAATATATTACTAATGTAATATTTTATATTATAAAAGTGAAATATATTTAACGAAAAATACTGCCGTGAATTTTAGTGAGCGAACGTCTTTTTACTATAACCGATTGATTATCAATATTATATCGTCCTTTATGGAAAACTTTTGGCGTAAAAATTTTCTAACTTCGTATATATCCGTCTTTTACTAAATTGAGCTTATTACATGCTGATTGATAAGAGTATCTATCGACGGTATGACTAGTCCTAAAATAGGTTGACACTTTTTTGGATAAAAATTAGTGCCACTGGAGATTTTCTTCAGTGGTTATTTGATGTACAAAATCGGGTGTTTGATACCCCAAACTCAAATGGGGCCTTTCACCATTGTACGTTCGTATAGATTTGTCTATTAGCTTACCTAGCTCATCAAAGGTATTGCATTTATACAGTAGGAATTCCTACTTTACTATGCCATTCACCCGTTCAGCCAGAGCATTCTGATAACAGTCATAGCCTTTCGTCATAGAAGGGTTATTTTATTTTTTCGTTGTTCTTTCTGGTATACCTCTGAGCAATATCCAGCGTGGAACGCTGCAAGCCTCTATCCGAATGGTGAATGGTACTTTGATTGCTTATTTTGTTCCTGACTGCCTACTGAAGGGCTTTTACTATATGTTTACTGTTCATATCTTTGCTAAAATGATGTCCCATGATCTTTCTTGAATAAGCATCGGTTACCAACGATAAGTAGTGGACCCCTTCCTATGACTTCACATAGGTTATATCGCTGACAAAACAGCTTTCTGACTTGGTGAAGACCTTATCTTGGTACAAGTTAGGGTGTTTTCTGAGTCAATGCTTTGAATCAGTGGTTTTCGTGTAGTTCTTCTCGGGTTTTATTAGCAGGTGTTCCTTGCGCAAATAAGAAAACAAGCCATCCCTACCGATTTTAACACCAATAGCCTCCCACTCATCAGCAAGTAAATGGTACAGTTTTCTAGTACCTAATCGTGGCATACGACTACGGATTATGGACTACCAACTCCTTGACTTTGAGCAGTTCTTTTTCCCGTAGCCTAAACCGTATCTCTGCCTGATAAATAGCCTGGCGGCTTACCCCGAACAAACGACAAGAACAAGCCAAGCTTACTTGGTGCTCTTGTTGGAGCTCTCGGCTTGCTCGGGGGAAAACTTTTTCCGAATCGCTGTGCCGTATTCTCTATCAGAAATATCAATCATTCTGTTCAGGATCAGCGTTCTAGCTTTCTCCTCGGTCAGTTCTTTCTCCAACCGTTTGATCTTCTGAGCGGGCGTTTCTTTGGATTGAGGCACCGGGTGCGCGTTTCGTGAAGGGTTACTCCGATCTAATTTGCCATGCTTTCTTAACCAAACTAACACGGTACTCCTTCCTTGAATACCATAGCGTTGCTGAGCTTGTTTATAGGTCAAATCGCCTCGTTCAATCTGCTCAACTACCGATAACTTAAAGCCCAGGGTATAATCCCTTTGGGTACGCTTTTTATGCGCTTTTAACTTGTTTTGATCTGTTTTCATAAATAAGCTGATTTTGTGTCAACTTATTTCAGGACGGGACAGTAAGAACAAAAAAAGCATCTGGTCGCTACCAGATGCTTATAGTACTCACAATATCGGTTCCGCTATTCTTCTAATTGAGGTATCAATTCTATGTCAAGCTGCGTATCTTCTATAAAGTCTTCAGCTTCTTCTAATATATCGTCATCCTCTTCAGGGTAATACCAATTAATTTTTACCTCACCGCCCCGATCTTCATAATCTTTTAGTAACAGCAAGATTTCTAAGATGCCTTTAGAAGAGCTCGTATTAAAGTAGAGCATCTTAAAGTCAACAGTAATTGGTTGTTGGGTTTGGGTATATTCTCGTAGCCAGCTACATAAGTGCTCGTAGAATTCCCACGTATTTTCCAAATACGATTCTCCTTCTAAGAGGCAGTATCCTTTATATGGATCAAAGTATATGTGCGGGGTATAAAATGTGTCTTTTTCACCTTTTATTTCCAGAATATCTAGTGTTGGTTTACTCATAACAGTTAATAATTTAAGTTTTATTAATCCTTGTCAATAGTTACAAATAGCGAGAAAAAAGAGTGTCGCTCATCAATAGTATATACATCAATATCTAATGGGTTATTCGAGAGAATAGCCGCTTGCACCAGCCCAATACCAGCACCCTTACTCTCATCAGCCTGGGGTTGCCGGCGTTGCACCCTTCTCAAACGGCGCAGTTCATCTCGGTCTAGCGAGTTAATGGTGTTACAACTATCAGCTAGCCGACCTACATCGGAGGTACTTACAATATTTCCACAGCAGAAAACATACCCTTCTTCTACTTCGCTAAGCTGAAGTATTCCTACACTTTCAGTGCGTCCGGCGTAGCGAATCTTCTCAGCAGAGTAGAACAGAATATTCTGAGCCAGCTCAATAAATATTGAAAATATCTTTCGACTAGCTTGGGGGAAACCGTCTAGCTGACCTCGAATATCTCGGCTAATTTCCGCCATAATATTCGGGGTAACGGGTCCTTTATAAGAGATCAACAAGTTTTCGTCTTGTAAAATCATTAGGTGATCTATTAGTTTTCGATTATAGCTCATTTTTGCTCGATTGTAAGTACTCATCTTGTATCTTGACACCAATTAAATTAATATCATCTCGTTGTTCAGAAGATTGCTGGTGGGTTTCTAATGCATTAATAAATTTAGCTCTCTGCTCCTGCATTGGGAGA
The DNA here is from genome assembly GCA_937138955.1 of uncultured Flammeovirgaceae bacterium. GTDB lineage: Bacteria > Bacteroidota > Bacteroidia > Cytophagales > Cyclobacteriaceae > Tunicatimonas. The sequence continues at coordinate 11,151 of CAKZPJ010000331.1, forward strand.
TGGTGACTTTCTTGAATGACCTGCTTTAGCCGCCTTGAGCCAAATCGCTTTCGCTCAGGACTCGATTGATCAATAAAGCCATCGGTAGTTAAGTACAAGCTGTCTCCCGGATAAAGAGTCAGTTGATGTTCAGATTTAGCTATATCACTTTTAATACTTCCCACCGTTTTTCTTATTCCTTTAGCCCCGACGTACCGTAGTTGCACTGATTGATCCGAATTTGTCTCGAAGATGCATATTCCGATGTCCATGCCATCCTGGACACTATTGTCCTTGCCTCTCAGCCGTTTGGTTACTTGTTGGTTAAGATGTTCTAAAATTGCTGATGGGTTACATAAGCCCTTTTCCTGAATAGCCTCGTTCAGCATATTGTACGCAATGAGTGAAACCAATGCTCCTGGCACTCCGTGTCCGGTACAATCTACCACTGAGACAACACTTA
>CAKZPJ010000332.1 GCA_937138955.1 uncultured Flammeovirgaceae bacterium
TACCACGAAGAACTAGAGTCGCTAACCCAAAATATTCCCCATTTAAAACGCGCTCGTTTCTGGATGACGTTTTCCCCGCAGTATATCACACATTTGCAAGTACTGGAGAACGTGGGTATGACCCGCATTGATCCGGTGAAGTTTAAGGGACAAGAAATTATTCCGCTAGAGTTTTTAAAGGCATTGTTGCCTGAACCATCCTCGCTGGGAGAAGATTACCACGGGCAAACTTCTATTGGTTGCCAAATTAAAGGTTTGAAGGATGGCAAAGACAAAACTTACTACGTGTATAACAACTGCGATCACGCCCAGACCTATCAGGAAGTAGGTGCTCAAGCCGTTTCCTACACCACCGGAGTACCCGCCGTGATAGGAGCCATGCTAATGCTCACCAACCAGTGGATGCGACCTGGAGTGTACAACGTAGAAGAGTTTGATCCTGATCCATTTATGCAAGCCCTGAACCAGTACGGTTTACCTTGGCACGAGCGAGTTAACGAACCGCTGGCTTTTGATTATTCTGATTAATAGCGGTTACTGAGTAGTACTACCAAAGTAATCTAGCATTAGTAAAAATGTCAGCCTTAGTAATGGAAAAGGCTCTTTTATCTTTAAGAAACATTACTTGCTGCTATCTGCTAACCTTGATGTGCAGAAACAAATTCACGTTCTCCGGCTCACGGTTCACACTAAGTTGCCAATGTTCAAAGTCGGCTTTTTGAGCCAAATCAATTAGTTGCTGCTCGGTACGGTGATGCAGAAACCAGTTACCTAGGATTTCCATATAGGCTCGGCTGGGGTTATGATCTTGGTTGAAATTTCCAACTACGATCTCCCCACCTGACTTTAGATAGTTTCTAAATCGGCGAAGTAAAGCCGCAAACAGCTTATCATCAAAATAATCGAACAGGCCTGCCGACCAGATTAAGTCAAATGTCTGCTTAGTAACGGTTAAAAAATAAGTTATCGGTTTTATGGGAGGCAGTTTTGATCTCAGACTAGACAAAAAACGTAGGCGAAGCAACGCTTCGGCGAGGCTTTTTAACGTAGTATGAGGTCAAAAATGACCGCATAAAATGACAAAATTATTCTTTGATCGTTACTTGATGAGATTAAAATTTGCTTTCTGCTGGTTTTAGTCACTAAAGATTTGAAAACGGTGCGAGCTGCTGTAGTAAAGCGATGAGACCAGGGTGGTCTCACCTATCTTTACTACCGGAAGTCCAGTCTAGCCCACAAATCTTAGAAAGGCGCGGCACCCCCTTGGGCTACGTTGGCTCCGTTGCTATTGCCTTGCTGCAATACACTCGCCAGATCATCTCGCCCAGCCTGCGTAATTCCAGATTCGTTAAAGTCCCCCAATTGTTCTACCATTGCCTGGCTATCAACACTAGTAATACCAGTACCAAACCCCTGAAAAATGGTAGTAAAGTTATCGTCACCAACCTGCCTAGCCGAGGCGTTATTATCCATAGCAGTTCCATTGTCTACCCCCTGCCCAATAACTACTGAGTTGTCACTCCCATCCTGAGAGGCATCCATCTGATTGTCACGGGCGGTGCCACCCAGGTCATTAATAATTCGAGAACCTTGCTTCAAATCCCCTAAGTTACTTGAGCCCAACTGAGACAATTGAATTTCGTTTTTTTCGGCTACTCCACCATCAGTGCCCTGAGCTAGTGTGGCCGAATGAAAGGCTCCATCTTGGTGAGCAGTAGCGTTATTGTTCTTGGCTTCGCCTTCATTTCCTTGGTCGATACTCAACAGGTTCGAGAAATCTATCTGAGTAATCTTGACCTTATTGTCAATCGCCTTGCCATTATCACCTTGTACAATTTCAGCTACGTGATTTTGACCGTTCTGATCTACATCGACCTGATTATCTCGAGCAGCCCCTGCATTTACTCCCTGATTTGCTTGGGTAACATTGAATAGCCCTTCTTGGTAGATGGTAGCCTCGTTGTCCTGGGCTAGACCCTCTATTCCCTGAAAGGCATCAGCTTGGTTGCCCTCTCCAATTTGCTCAATGTACACTTCGTTATCCTGGCTTTGAGCCAGGGCACTCGCACTTAGGACGGTGGCGAGCAGACTGCTGAAGAAAAAATGTTTGTTAAACATGATGGTTAAATATTAAAATGAAACATAAATAAAACTCTTGGTTAGGATGATCCCTAGGGATCATCCCTTACTATTATCTTCTGGTTAGACCACTCAACCCGCTCCATTGCCTGCTGCACCGACGGAGGGGCGGTGGGGTAGATTTTAATATTGTCAAAAACTACAATCACTAGGTTTTGCTCGGCGGGCTTTTCCATCTTCAAATGAAAAGTAAAGAGCACTCCGGGTACGCCCGCTATTTCCACTACGTGGTGGTCGTATTCCACAATGGCTTTCCGGGTACTCCGGTCGCAATAGCCTATCAGAACATAGTCGGTTTGGTTAGTTTGCATTCGTCCTTTAGTAAAATGGTAGAAGGTCAGGTTCTAAAAAAGTTTTTTTGGCGGGTTCAGACCGGAAAATATCGATCCCGTAGTGTCGGCCAATCAGTTCCCGAAAGCCATGCTTCAACTGCGGAAACTCAGATATGAAGTCCTGAAAATTGTCCGAACTAGATATCAGCGTAAAGCTATATACCAGTTTCACGGCGGCAACCGTCAGCGTATGGTGGTATTTGTCTTTAAGATTTGCGTGCCGGGCAAAGCTTTTGATTTGCTCCGGTACCCTCAGAATGGCCTCCTCAACGCCGTACCGGTCGATATTAATCCACGCCAGCCTCAGATGAGCTTCGTGGTTGAAAACGGCCTGATCAATCCGGCCACTTTCTACTTGCGTTTGCAGTTCCTGATCGCTGAGATCAAGGTGAGTGTTCATGGTTATTGCCTAAAAGGTGGTTTATGGTTTGCCGAAGTAAATATTAACACCTAGCGAGGCCGACCAAAAGAAGTCGTTGTACTTGCCTTGCTGCACCTGATCCAACGCATCGCTTAGCACGTGATGATGGCGCAATTGACCGCTCAAACTCATTCGGGAGTTCACCTGGTATTCGGCGCCTAAACCGCCGGTAATAAGTCCGTACCCGGTGCTCAGCGGCTGCGATTCATCGTTGATCCATCCGCCTCCCAACTGCATTAAAGAGGTGAAACGGGTGTGCGGAAACCAACGCCACTCAGTAAAAGCTCCCAGCAATCGAACGGGTTGCTGGTAGCCGCCTTCCCCGGCTAAATTGCCCTGCGAGGCTTCTAATCCTACGGTGAGCCAAGAACTTACTTGCATCCCCAAATGCACTATTCCGGCCGGTTGAAATAGCGGATTGGGATAATCTCCCGCGTAGCGAAAAGTACCCAAACCAGCCCCTAACCGCAGTCGGCGGCGGGAAAATTGGTGAGACCGTCGTCCCAGATAATCGGTTTGTTCGTTGGCAATAGCTTCTTGCTGGTACTGAGCAATAACCGGAGCGTTTATTTCCTCGGCGTGCTTCAGGTTCCATAACCCGTCCAGTATACCTTCGATGATCAAGCTGTGTACGGCTTTCTCAATCGCTTCTCGCACAGCTAGCTCCGCCGGCTCGTTATGGGTGAATCCGGTTTCGGCCTCCAACAAGCGCTGAAAACTCACGAAGCGGAATACGCCTACATCTACTTTCTGGGAAAGGACGGTGCGGGAGGTATAAACTGTTTTCAGGATTCGTCCGGTGCTGGTGGAGATCGCTCGCAGGTACACGGTTACCCGGTCTTGACGGTACTGAGCCGAGCCTCCGGTTCCAAAGTAGCGAGCTCCGGCTCCACCAGTCAGCACATTAGCATCATAGGAGATAATACCTCCTTCCAGCAGCATTCCGGCAAAGAGCAGCGGTGGCAAAGAACTATTCACTTCCCCTTCCTGCTGTTGATTGTAGGCCTGTCGGGAGGAGCGAATAATCTTCCGTTCATTTAGCAAGTTCGATAAACCTTCCCGCTCAATGGTGGTGAACCAGCCGGAAGCCTCTAACGATCGCTGCAAGATAGAAGTCGCGCCCTGGGTTACGGCGGTCGACCAGTTAGCTCCCACCTCGGAAGGCTTGTACTGACCTGTTTGGTCTCGGAATTTGTACACCGCCGCCACAACTTTTTCCTGCGGTTCGGGCAATTCTTTTAACTGACGAAATAAGGCTGATTCAGCTCCTAAGCGAGCCGGGGTAGGCTGTAAGGACTGATTTGGATAAGGGGCACACCCACTTAGAATAGCTGCCCCTGCGGCAATCAAGATCAAGAGTCGGATGATTGTTCGGAGCATAGCACGTAGATTAGGGGAAATCATGGTTTAGAAATAGGGTACACTGACGGTGGTTTCGCTGCCAGTGGTAGTGTCTAAGATTATTATCTGAATGCCTTCTCCGCCCGGCGCCACATCAATCTGGTAATTGCCAATCTCGTACTGCCCTTCGGACAAACCCTCTTCTCCAAACTGATCGCTGATTAGCTCCCGGCTTATCCGGCTTAGAATCTGGCGGTTCAGGCTTTGCTCAAAGTCCTCCAGCGGATCGCGGTCAAAACGGCTATCCAGCAAACTACTTTCATCGGTAAAACCGTTTTGAGCCTGGGCCGACGATAGCATCCAGCTGTAGTTAAGGTAACTACCCCCGAAAGCCGGATTCTGGGGTTGGTAGGTAAAATCCTGAGCTTGGGATGTGTTGACTACCCCTAGCACCAGTAAAAAGAAAAAATGAGGTCTCATAAGCAGATAAATTTAGATTGTTGTTATGGGGAATAAGTATAGTTAAGTTGCTGTTGATTGCCGGTCTTTTTGCTTTACTTATCATCTCAAAAGATACCACTTCCGTATTGATCTTTGTTTTCTAACTGCTGAGCCATCTGTTGGTAATTGAGAATCTGGTAGCGGATCAACTGTGTCGCCCGACTGGCTAAAGCGAGTAAAATCTCTTCCCGAGGCTGCAAAACCTGACTCATAATTTCACTGTCGTTTAATAGCACACTAACGCGAGTTCCCTGACCGGGCTGTACCTGTTCTTTAATGTAGACTGTGTATTTAATTGAAGTTTTAGGGGCATTCCAGCGAGCGTAAAGTAGCTCGTAAAAGTCTCGTCCTAGCTTAGTAACCGTTTCATCAATCAGTAAACCATTTATCTCCAGATCAGCCGCTTCGGTCTGAGGTTGCGCTACGGTAGTCGCAGAGCTAAGTAGCAACTTTAATAGAATAATAACTGACCAGTAAGGAAAATGAGCTTTGGGTTTTGAAATTGAATAAAACTGCATGTTGGTGGATTATTTAGGTTAAGTCCTAACGGGGTACTATTCCCGTGTGTCGGTCGAACAGCCTACGAAACTTAGGCTGCTTCATCATTGGTTCTATAGGCTTAGACCCTGTCAGCGACTCGCTTTTAAGGCATTGGTGAGTAGAAGGCATTAATGTATTTTTCATAATTAACTTTTATTTGATTTGGGTTATGACTTGTTGCTTTTTCCGGAAAGGCTATGCAACAAAAGTACGGGAACTGATCAGGATAGATAAATTTTTAGGGTGAACATGAGGTGAACGTTTTACCGAATTGATGTAGACAAAGTGTATACATGAATCAAGAAAAACGCGCCTATATGAGCTTTTAGGGGAACTATTAGTAGTACTACTTACTAATAAAAACTTTTTGAAATAGCGAAATATAGTATGAAATGATGTTTATTCTCTGATAACTACTGGCCTAATTCCCTACTTCTGTAGTGTATACCTAATTTCTTTGCGCTGCTACCCCAATTTATTATTGCAAATAATTGATAACCAATAGTATATGAGCTTGTGTACACCTTATGTATACCTGCTATGTTCACCTATTGTCTACTGCTATGTACTTACTAGCAGTAATGAGTCACCTAGTTTTGCTGCGAATCACTAATCAATAATTATGTTTTTTCAAAGTACGATTATTCTTATTGGGTTATGGTTAGTAAGCACGCAGCTAAGCCTAGCCCAACGATCTCCGGACATTAGTACTCAACTAGCGACACTAAGCACTGACTCGGCCAAAGTAGTTTTGTTAAAACAACAAATTGATAGCCTCTACCGATTGGCACCGGAGCGAGCTTTGGCGTACACCGATCTAGCGGATTCATTACTTCGGTTGATGAAAGACGTAGCGGGGCAGTTAGAGTTGAAAGCCACCCGAGCGGTTGTTTTACGAGAGATTGGTAAGTTAAGGGAAGCCCAAGAATTACTACAGGTAGCATTAACTGATATGCCTACTTCCAACGCTTCCCCGGAAGTAGCTTTGGCGCAAGTTCGGGTTCGTACAGGTTTAGCTATTATCTACCGCCGCCGGGGCGATCTGCTTGCTTCCGTAGCGGAGAGTCAGAGCGCTATCCGCCAGCTAGATAGTCTGATGCAGCTACATCCGAACAATGAAGATTATCCGGCGTACCAGTCCGATGCTTATACTGGGTTAGCGATTACGTACTCCCGGTCAGAAAATTATCCACTATCCAATGAGTATTTTCGTCGCTCGCTTAGCCTGGATCAGCAACTTGGTAATTCCGAGGAAGCAGACGGTGCGTTATTTAACTTAGGTTCCAACTTCTTTACAACCGAACAGTACGATTCGGCTGAATTTTACTGGAATTCGGTGATTAGCCGAACTGACACTACCGCCGATAGCCCCATGTTAGACGCTATTTATAAGAACCTAGGTGCGTTAGCTACCAAGCAAAAGCAGTGGAATGATGCAAAACAGTACTACAATCGGGCATTACGTCGCTTCGAACAGCGAGGTAATCAAGAGGGAGTAGCGAGTATTCGCGAATCGTTAGCTTATTTGTACAGCGAGCAAGGAGAATATGCGTTAGCTCAACAACAAGCTAAGTTAGGGTTAGAAGCAGTAGACGAAGATCTTAGAATTCGCACCTTGCTATTCAGTGAGTTGGCCGAAGCTCAAGAAGGATTGAATCAGTATCAGTTGGCAGCCGAGAGCTATCGTACCTACGCTATACTACGAGATTCGTTATTAGGGCAGGAAAAAGCTGAAGCTATCGCCGAAATGGAAGCCAGATACCACTACGAACAACAGGAGAAAGAATTGGCCATCCAGGATCAGGAAATCGCATTACTAAATCAGAGTAGTCAAATTCAGCAGTTAGAACGAAACTTGCTGGCCGCTGGGCTACTTCTACTACTGCTGGCTGGCTTCTTTATTATTCGAATGCAGCGGCAAAAGGTAAGGCGAAAACAGGAACAGTTAAAAAATTCTCGAGCATTGCTGGCTTCGGTTAAAGAGAACGCCCATCTGGAGGAACAGCGACTGCTTCAGGAGCTAGAGCACCGTAACCAGCAACTCACTTCCTATACCCTAAATTTTGTGCAGAAAAACGAACTGATGCACCACCTCAGCCAGCAAGTAGAGCAACTACAGCAACAGAAGCAGTGGACCAGTCGAGACTTTCGTAGACTAAAACTCCAGATTCAGCAGCACGCGAGCATTGACCAGGACTGGGAAAATTTTCGCCTCCATTTCGAGAGTGTTTACCCGGATTTTTTTCATAACCTCACTGCTTCTTTTGCTAATTTAGGCCCCAAAGAACTAAGACTGTGCGCGCTTATCCGGCTAAACATGAGTATTAAAGAATCGGCGGCCGTGCTGGGTATCTCACCGGATAGTGTGAAGACGGCCCGCCATCGGCTTCGCAAAAAGATGAAACTCGATCATACCACCTCTATGGTAGAAACCCTCATGCGAATAGAAAAGGGAAAAGCCCCCACTGAATGGCAGAAGGCATCTTAGCTATCAGTATAGAAGGCTAGCTCCAGGGTTCCTCCCGCCGGAAGTACGTGCCACTGTCGCAACAGGGCTCTGATCTTAGCCCGTATTTGTCCTACCTGTTGCTTGCTGATAGTAGGAAACGGAACCGCTTGGGTCTGAAAAGTAAATGCAGCTACGCCAATAAAACCTTCTATATCGGCCTCATCGTGCAGCTCAGTCTGAAAAAGGTTGACCAGCATTTCCGCTTGCTGGGCTTCTAGTGGCAAATTAGCGGGCAGCAAGGCCGTTGGCCGAAGGTGGCGGGGAGCTTCAAAATCAGTGATATTATAGCCTCGCAACAGTATTCCGTAAAATGCTTGGCGGAAATCTAAGACGGTTTCTACGGCGTAGTGCACTATATCGTGCTCCAACGTAAATAGCTGGGTAATTCTCATCCAGGTTTCGGAGCCATCAGAGCGAATACACTTAAATGCGGACGGCTTATTCTGTTGCTTAGTAAATCTGATTCTCATTTTGTGTCCAAAAACATCTTTGCTATTTCATTTACTACGTGGTGATGCTTTTCCCATTTATCATAAACTTCCTTTGCCCGCCGTTTAATCAATTTTTTAACTTCAACCGCACTTTCGGACTTTTGAAAATATCCGCTGTGGTTATTCCACCGTTTTTTTTCGGCTAAATTAAAATGGTTTTGTATCGTCCTTTTCTACTTGCTTCTAAGATCTCATGTATACGGCGTTGCGAACAAAAGCTCGCAATGAATGTCATACACATTGTTGTGGGCAGACATTACTCTATGGTTGAATATACTTAAGTTCCCAATGTTCGCCTACATAGCAGTATAATTCCCTCTGATGCAAGCGTGTATCCTTGAATTGCATATACTCTATTCTTATTGGTTTTATTCTAAAGCCACCCCATCCTTTAGGTCTTACAATTTCATCTTCAAATTTTTTCTCGTTTGCTTTGAATAAGCTATTTAATCGCTCAAAACTATCAATAGTTTCACCTTGCTTAAACATTGTAGAAACAATCTTCGAGGCTCTGTTTCTTTTTTCAGAATATTCATTTTAGTATAAATTTACTCTAACCCAATTTATCATCTCGAGCTTATTTAAACCTTTGCTAGCTGTTTACATCAACTACACATAGCAAAGATGTAATGCCATGCTTTCCAACTGACCATTGTTTTGTCATTAAAGCTTACTACTCAAATTGCGCACATTAGTGAATAAAAAAGCTATACTAAGCATTAATCATCTGTGGCTATTTCAACCCTATTTTTATTGTAGGGAATGACTCACGCAGAAAATTACGAGTGGCTTCGCTGATCGTATCCTGCTCGCAAGCAAATATATAGTGGCCACAATCCGAATCTATTAGCATTATTTTGTCACCATGCTCTTGAGCCATTTGGGTGGCATAGGTAGGCAGTAGCATATGATCCTGTGTAGCGGCAATCATAAGAACCTTCCCCCGAAAGTTTTGAGATACTTTCTCAAGAGAACCCACCTCCAACGTAATATCGTGCTTAGCGATCGCTTTCATCTGACTAAGTAAATTATGTAGATCATAGTGCTTAGCTTCTTCTTCGATAGCGGTCAGAAGATCGGGAAACTCGTTGGGGGCTGTTTCAGCCAAGCGGTACGCCGGGGTAGTTCCTACCACGTATTCCAGCATCAGCGCAGTAATAGTCATATCGGAATGGTCAGTTAGCTCACAAGGTTTCATCACTCGCTGAAAAAGCTCAAAGAGCAGCCGGTCGTAGGATGTTAGTCGGGGGGAACCTACAATAGGAATCGCTACCTGAAAAAACTCGGGGTAGCTAGCCATCCACTGATACGTTTGCATTCCTCCCATTGAGATGCCCGCAACTGCGTAGAGGTGGTTAATTCCCAGATGCTTGGTAAGTAGCGTATGCTGGGTGTTCACCATATCGAGGATGCTAAAAAATGGAAATGCATTGTCGGACTGCTGGGCACTGTTAGAGGGTGATGAAGAAACTCCGTTGCCCAGTAGTGCATACTATGATCACAAAATATTGTGTAGAATCAAGCATCTGATCCGGGCCAATGTAGGATAGCAGATTTTCGCTAGTGCCCCCGTACCAGGTAGGAAACAGAATGGCGTTAGATCGGTCGGCGTTTAACTGACTAAAAGTGCGGTAGCCCAGTTTACAATCGCGAAGGGTCTGAACATTTTCTAAGGTATAGTCACCAAGCTCCGCGAATTGGACTTGCCCCCAACCAACTAGGGATTGGATACTGAAAATAGTTGCTAGAATGAAGTGATAAGGATTAATGTTCATGACTTTGTTAGATTAAAATGAATGATAGTATTTATTAGTCCACGTAGGTCTGTCTCATAATTGAGCACTGCACAAAAGTACGGTAAGACCTACCGGAAGGGAAAAATATAGGGTAAACATGGGGTGCACAGCCCCAGCATTTAGGTAGACAAAATGTAAACACGAACCTGAAAAATGCCCCTTTATCGTCTGTAGAAGGATATAATCGCGGTAAGCACCTTCATAACGAAGAACGTAGTGAGTATTTACCTAGCAGTTGGTTGACATTGCTGTACCAAAGTGGTAGCTTAGCTTGCACTGTATGTGATAGCTCTATCTTAATAGAATCAACTGTGGCACATAATATAGTGGTTTGAAAATCAGACATATATGTTACTAAGTATTCCGTCAAATCGTTTGTTGTCTACTTGCTTATGTTAGTGCCCTGGGAGGTAAAAAGAGGTAACTCGCATTTCACAACTGCTTTGTTTATCTTGAAGTGGGTTTGAGAAAACATCAGACGAATGGCTGCCATAAGTTCTACTACGCAGAAAAACGATTACCCAAAATCCCCTAACAATATGAAGTTCCTACTGATTACTTTTGGATTGTATCTGACCCTACTATTTTTCGGTTATGCTGCCGACTCACCCAAAGAAATTGATAGTTTGGAGCACCTTTTACAACAGCGAGCGTACCCCGATACGGTGCGGGTGAACACGCTTAATCAGTTAGGTTATTTATACTGGATTAGCGATCCTAGACAATCGGTAACCTACGGTGAGCAAGCATTGGTATTAGCTGACTCTTTAGCATATCTGCCCGGAACTGCGTACGCTCAACGAGTGCTCGGAGTAGCCAACTGGGCTCAGGGTAATTACGAAGAAGGGCTACGTTATTTAATGGAAGCGCTGGTTCAATATCAATCGCTCAATGATTCGGTAGGAATAGCTAATGTGCTTTTGAATACGGGGCAAATATACAGCGATCAAAATAGCTACGATGAAGCGCTAACTTACTACGAAGAGGCATATCGAACCTTTAAATCGCTGGCTAAGCAAGATCGTCAAATTCATACGGCTATTCATATTGGGCAGCTTCACCACTCGGTGAGTCGCTATGACCTTGCCCAAACCTATTACCAACAAGCATTACAGTTGAGTGACTCAGCCCAAAATAACTACGGATTAGCTACTTCTTATCTTAACTTAGGCAGGTTAGCTCTGGCTATGGGCAACTTGGATCAGGCAACCAGCTTTTGCCAGCAGGCTCTCCCTATTCAACAAGCTATTAACGATGGCCACGGAAAATCCCTTACTTACTATACATTGGGTAGTATTGAGCGAGCCAAGGGAAACTACGTTGAGGCGGAAGAGCATCTATTACACGCGTTAAAAAAAGCTACTAAAGTAAGTTCACGACAAAACCGCCGGGATATTTATTTGGAACTAAAGCAAGTAGCCGAAGCCACCGATAATTATGAGCAAGCGTTAACCTATTTTGGAAACTACCACGCTTTGCAGGATAGCTTGCTTAATGCTGAAAAACTCCGTGAAATTGTTCGACTGGAGAACAGATACGAACTTGATAAGAAAGAACGAGAGCTTCTGATGCAACAACAATCTGTCAATTTAATGCAGCAAGAAGCCCGCATCCAGAGCTTCTTTCGTAATGGGCTTATGATTGGTATCATTGCCTTGGCTTTTATTGGTTATTTAATAACCAGTCGACAAAGGTTGAAGATTAAGAAAAATCGGGAGGTATTCCACTCTCGGCAGCAACTGGATCAAGCTGAACTGGAGAATGCCCAGCTTAAGCAAAAGAAGCTCACCCAAGAACTGGAATACAAAAGTAAAGAACTAACTAGCTACACCATCAACTTTATTCAGAAAAACGAATTGATGGATCAGCTAAAATTGGGTATACAGCAAGCCAAGCGGCAGGCTAAACCCGAAGTACGGCAGCAACTCAATTCACTAAGCCGACTCGTAGATCAAAACCTGCATATTGATCGGGAGTGGGCGGATTTTAAGCGGCACTTTGAGGAGGTTCATAAAGATTTCTTTACGCAGCTAAAAAACTATTGTTCCGAACTCTCTACCAGTGAGCTAAAGCTGTGTGCCCTGCTCAAGCTGAATATGAGTATGAAGGAGATGGCAAATATCCTGGGTATTTCACCCGATAGTGTCAAGACCGCCCGTTACCGCTTGCGCAAGAAGTTAGGGCTGGAACGAGAAGAAAAGTTAGCTGATTTCATTATTAATGTTGAGCAAAATTCTGAAGCGACTTCCGCTTCTAACGCCGACCTTCATCTTTGAACTTTCCAAATTATCTAACTCTCAGACACGAGATTATTCCGGCATGTAGTCCTTGAACTTCGTGTAAAGCTATGATAACATTTGGTAGACAGTGGCATATAAAGTATTCTCATTCAGTTATTTGTAATTCCTGATTTTGTTTAACCAGTGTAGTAATAACAACGAATACTAAGTGCGAAAAACAACCTTGTTTACTTTTCGTCTACCTGATATTCCCCCCGTGTTCACCTTCTGTACACCCGAAAAATTTAACCGATCGGTTTAGGCGGCGTACATTTGTCACAGACATTAACCCAAAAATATTGTCCCGGCTAAAACACTTTTGCGGGATCGATTAACCTTTTTCAGTCAAATAATTTGGCTCAAACAATTCATTTTAAACATTTTATCTTATGAAATCTTTTAAAACTCACTCAGTACTCTTTGCCACGTTCATTTGCTTGTATTTATTCTCCGCCTGTAGCGAAGAAGAAGAAGCCACGCCTGATCCAGTAGAGGACACTCCCCAGCTAGCCCTGGCGAACGATAGCAATCTTGGGTCGTATCTGGTTAACCAAGACGGGCGAGCTTTGTATTTCTTTAGTCGCGACGTAAACGGTAGTAGCGCTTGTGAAGACGGTTGCCTAAACGCTTGGCCCGTATACTATCAGGCTGATTTTGAAATTGGCAGTGGCCTAAGTCAATCAGACTTCGGAACAATTACTCGGGCGGATGGTGAGAAGCAAACGACGTTCAAAGGCTGGCCACTTTATTACTACTCGGGTGATAATGGAGCCAATGAGATCAATGGTGAGGGTATAGGAAAAGAATGGTTTGTTGCTAAGCCTGACTATACACTCATGGTGGCTACTCAAGTTGTGGAGGGTCTCGATACTGGGGGGAGCATGATCTCTTACCTGGTAGATGCTCAGGGAAATAGCCTTTACTACTTTCTGAATGACCAAGACAACGAAAGTGTGTGTACTGATGGCTGTCTGCAAGCCTGGCCGACCTTCAGTGAAGTAGCCGATATTATACTACCTTCTACACTGAATAAAGGGGCTTTCGCGGTGATTGATCGCACCGATGGAATTCAGCAGCTAACGTATGCCGGGCGTCCGATTTACTTCTTTGCCCAGGATGCAGAACGTGGGGAAACCAAAGGAGCAACTGTACCCAACTGGACTATCTCAGCATTACCCTTGTAAAGACTAAGATGGATAAATTAATCAATAGGCAAAATTTCACTTATCTGATTCTGGTATTATTATGGTCTTGTACCTACGAGGTAGTGCCGGAACCTCAGAACTGCGATGATACTCCTAAGCTTCAAGTTGTGTCAGTAACGGATACAGATTGTGGCTTAGCTTCTGGCGCGGTACAGGTAGAATCTAGTGGGGGAGAAGCCCCCTACTTCTTCCGTCTTAACGGAGAGGGTGAGCGAGTTGATGGTTCGTTTTCCGGTTTAAGTGCCGGAAGCCATACCGTAACAGTAAAGGACGCTAACGGTTGTGAAGAAACGCTGGAGGTTCAGATAGCCAACCGCGATGGGGTGAACACAACAGTAGCTAAAGTAGATGCTAGTTGCGGTTCAACCAACGGTCGGATTGACGTAGCGACTGAAGGGGGCGCTTCGCCTTACCAGTTCCGCATCAACGATCAGCCTTACCAGAGTAATAATACTTTCTCGGGATTAACTCCCGGTGAATACGAAGTGGTAACCCAAGATGCCAATGGTTGCGAAAGTATTCAGACTGTACAGTTAACTAGTGGAGTTGCTTTTGAAATAGCAGAAACTATCGTAAAAAACAATTGCGCACTTTCTAACTGCCACGATGGTACCATCTCGCCCGATTTTCGGACGGCGGCTACTATTCAGAATCGAGCCGGTCGGATTGAAGCCCGTACCGCTAGCCGATCAATGCCTCCAGCTTCCAGCGGAAGAGAGCTTACCGACCAGCAAATACAAGATATTGCCTGCTGGGTGGGCGATGGAGCAACTATTGAAAAGTAGAATTAAATAGGTTCTGCTCTTTAGATAACAAAGAGCAGTTAAGAACTTCTGTTCACTATTAATCCCAGAATACATCTGGGGTTCAATTAACTATTGTCAACCTCGGAACAAATCCGGGATCAACTGAATAAAATCATTATGAAAGATATAATCCAAATAGTTATCATTTGTATAACCTGGCTAATGAGCAGTTCGCTGCTGGCTCAAGATAAGTTTATCACCCAAACCGGTTACACTAAATTTTTCTCTAGCGCACCTCTGGAAGATATTGAGGCGCACAACAATAAAGTGCAGAGCGTTATTGACTTTGCCAAGCAAGAAGTAGTAGTAAGTATGGACATGCAGGCGTTTGAGTTTGATAAATCTCTGATGCAAGAGCACTTTAATGAAAACTACGTAGAATCGGAGAAGTACCCCAAAGCGATTTTTAGAGGCACTTTCAACCACGGTAGCACCATTGACCTCACGCAGAACGGGGAGTATGCCGTAACTGTAGAAGGAACCATGACGATTCACGGAGTGACCCAACCAGTTGCTACCGAAGGGACAATTACTATAAACGGCACGAAGGTTAACGCTCAAACAAAGTTTATTATAAAGGTTGCCGATCATGACATAGATATTCCTAAAATTGTCTTTCACAATATCGCCGAAGAGGTAGAAGTGACGGTAGATTTAAAGTATAACCCTCTCAACAGCTAATTTAAGCGAATCAACTAGGCCGAATTGCTTAGCAGTGGTTGGGTAAGTTTGTATTTGTTGATGCGTACAATGGTCGGCCTCTGGCAGACCACTGTATCTTTTCTTTATTTAAGAAGCTGTTTGAGTTATATTTTTTGATTTATTAGGAGAGATTTTTTTGTCAATCTAGGCTCTTTTTGAGTGGCGTAGCCTACGCTACGGTGCGAAAAAAAGCCGACGAGTGGCGGAAAAAGATTCCTAAGAAACAAGAAGAGTTAACTCAAACATCTTCTAAAACTTATGCTATCATGAAAATACGTACTCTCTTCTTCTTCATTTTTAGTGTTTTTTTATCATTTGGGGTTTTTGCCCAGGACGATTTGATGAACCTGCTTGAGGCCAATGCCGAAGAATCTGTTCATTTTACCGAGGCTACCTTTAAAGGGAGCCGGTTAATTAATGGTCATACGATAGAAACCCGCACCCAAGGCGAATTAGAGTTTCTGATTTCCCACCGCTTTGGGCGGCTCAACTCCGGTGCTTACGAATTCTTTGGGCTCGATGCCGCTAATGTTCGCTTGGGCTTGGAATACGGCATAGCGGACTTTGTTACGCTGGGAGTAGGTCGTAACTCTTTTGAAAAAACCTACGATGGTTTCGCTAAAATAAAATTACTGCGTCAAAGTAAGGGAAAACGGACAATGCCGATTTCGGTGGTGTCGTTCTCTAGTACGGCAGTTAAAACCTTGGCGGGATCAACCCCTGAAGAATACCCAACAGTTGCTGCCCGAATGTACTATACCCAACAGTTACTTATTGCCCGTAAGTTTGGTTCAGCTTTATCACTACAGATTATGCCGACTTTTGTTCACCGTAACCGCATTCAGGAACGAGAGGGTGAAAATGATATTTATGCTGTAGGTGTAGGCGGACGAGTGAAATTAACCCAACGGGTATCGCTTAACGGTGAATACTATTATCGCTACAATCCAGAAGAATACGATGAAGGAGATCTGAACCAACTATTCAACTCGCTCGCTATTGGCTTCGATATTGAAACCGGGGGGCACGTTTTTCAGCTTCACCTAACCAACAGTCGAGCTATGATTGAGAAAGGCTTTATTGCCGAAACTAATGGTAACTTCTTTTCTGGAGATATTCACTTTGGCTTTAACGTATCCCGTGTATTTTAAATAACTAGGTAGTAAGGGTGTAGATGTTGGGGTAAAAACACCTAATACCCAAGCTCTAACCCCTAACCCTCCAACAATTATGAAATATCTAAAAAAGCTTCAAATGCGCTGGAAAGTAGAAGATATTCAGCAAGTTTTACTAATTTTAGTAGTATTTAGCCTGACGGGCAGTTCGGTCGTACTAATTCGCCCCGTGATCTTTCACTGGGTAGGAGTTACGGCTGAAACTAGTACGCTCACTCGTTGGCTGTGGTATATTGGCTTCATTATTCCGACCTACCAACTGCTATTGTTAGGCTACGGCTGGCTGTTTGGTCAGTTTCATTTCTTCGCCCGTCGTTATCAGAAAATTTTACCTTCCCGAATCGCATCGGCTTATAAATAATTTCACTATGAAAACTCAACTTGATAACATTCATTTAATGTGTTGCACCTCAGTATGGGTATTAGTATCACTACTAGGGTTGGTGCGCTGTCAATCACCTCAAAGCTCGATAGATACGCAAGCTCCTCTATTTGACAATCTGGGTGAATACTCTTTGAAGGTAACTACCAATTCTGATCTCGCACAACGGTACTTCACCCAGGGGTTGAACTTAACCTACGGATTCAATCATGCCGAAGCTGAGCGTTCGTTTCGCGAAGCGATCCGCCAGGATTCTACCTGCGCCATGGCTTACTGGGGCACCGCTCACGTATTGGGAACGAACTATAACGCAGCGATGGAAGATGAGCTAAAAGCCGAAGCCCAGCGCCTGACTCAACGAGCGGTTGCCAACGCGGGTAATGCTTCTGAGTGGGAGAAAGCATTGATTGAAGCTTCAACGAATCGGTACAATTACGAAAAAACCGACGATCAATCAGTACTGGATCAGGATTACGCTAATGCTTTAGCGAAAGTCTACCAGCGGTTTGCTGATGCTGATGATATTACGGTCTGGTACGCCGAATCGCTAATGAACTTGCATCCTTGGGATCTTTACACCAAGCGCGGAGTGGCCAAACCCTGGACACCCCAGATCACCGATCTACTGGAA
>CAKZPJ010000333.1 GCA_937138955.1 uncultured Flammeovirgaceae bacterium
CTTCAGTCTTTTCTGGATGGCTCTAGCGACCTGATTCAGAGCGTAGACGAAAATGGTCAATACGTTTATGTAAACCAGGCATGGTGCCAGGCTATGGGTTATACGCCCCAAGAAGCAGGTAACCTCAATATGTTTGACGTAATCCACCCGGAGTTACACGAGCACTGCAAAGCGAGGTTTGCCGAACTGATAGGTAAGCCTGATAGTGTAATTATTGACGTTATTTTCAGAAGTAAAACTGGCAAAAATATTGAGCTGGAAGGTAATGTATCGGCCCTAAAGAAAGAGGACGGCCAAATACTGACGCGTGGTATTTTTAGGGACGTAACTGTTAGGAACAATGCTGAGAAGGAACTTAAAAGAACCAGGTTATTTCTGGAGCAAACCAGCCAGATCTCCAGAGTCGGGGGTTGGGAAGTAGACCTTATTAACCAACAGGTTTACTGGACAAAGCTGACTCGAGATATCCACGAAGTAGGCGATGATTATGTGCCTGAATTAGAAAAAGGCATAGCATTTTATAAAGAGGGATATTCCCGAGATAAAATTACCCAGCTATTTAATGAAGCAGCTCAGTTAGGAACTAGCTTCGATGTAGAGCTTCAGGTTGTGACTGCAAAAGGCAAGCTGATGTGGGTGCGAGCTATGGGTATACCCGAGTTTAATAACGGGAAGTGTGTCAGGCTATACGGAACTTTCCAAGATATTGATAAGCAAAAGAAAGATGAGGCCCATCTGCGACTGTTAGAGTCGGTAGTGACCAATATTAAAGACGCGATTGTCATCACCGAAGCAGAGCCATACGATGAGCCAGGCCCCAAGATATTATATGTAAACGAAGCCTTCTGTAGTATGACTGGATACTGCCAGGAGGAACTGATTGGTAAGAATCCACGCCTGCTACAGGGCCCAGAAACTGACCGTGAAGAGCTAGATAAGATTAGGCAAGCATTGCAAAATTGGGAGCCTTTTAAGGCTGAGGTTATCAACTACAGGAAAAACGGTGAAAAATTCTGGGTAAATATGTCGGTGGTGCCCCTAGCTAACAACGATGGTTGGTTCACCCACTGGATTGCCGTAGAACGAGACGTAACCGAGCAGAAAGAAAATGAACAAAAACTAATTGATGCCAAGTCGCAGGCGGAGTCCGCTAATATTGCCAAATCTGAGTTTCTGGCTAATATGAGTCACGAGATACGTACTCCCTTGAATAGTGTAATTGGCTTTACGGACTTATTGGTCAAAACTCCCTTGGATGATAACCAGCGCAGCTACATGCAGTCGGTACATCAATCGGCCAATGTGCTGCTGGAGCTTATCAATGATATACTGGATTTCTCTAAAATTGAAGCAGGTAAACTAGAACTTTCTGAAGAGAAAACAGATATCTGGGAAATGGTTGGTCAAGTGACAGAAATCGTCAAACACAAAGTGAATGCTAAAAAGGTAGAATTGGTGGCGTCCGTAGACCCTCGCCTTCCTCGCTATGCGTATTTAGATCCCGTTCGTATCCGCCAGATTCTTATCAATCTGCTGAGTAATGCTGCTAAATTTACTCAATCAGGTGTAATAGAACTTTCGGTGAAACTAAAAAATGAGCTGAGTCAGTTGGATAAGGCTGAGGTAGAGTTTTCTGTTAGCGATACTGGTATAGGAATACGCCTTGATAAACAAAAGGAAATATTCAATGCATTTTCTCAGGAGGATGGATCAACTACCCGTAAATACGGTGGAACCGGCCTAGGTCTTACTATTTCTAACCAACTATTAAAACTGATGAGTGCTCAACTCAGTTTGGAGAGTCAATTGAACGAAGGGAGCCGGTTCTTTTTCACAGTTAACCTACAATGTGAGCAGGGTGATGTTCAGCAAGACTTTGCTTTAGGTAATTTCAAAAAGGTGTTAGTAGTAGATGACAATCCGCGTAATCTTGAAATTATCAAGCAAATGCTAGCCAGTGAGCAGATCCAATGTGAAACGGTTACCAATGGTATTGAAGCCCTAGAAAAAATCAAGAATGAACCTGCCTTAGACTTGGTAATCGTGGACTTTGATACGCCTTATCTAAATGGTATTCAGGTGATAGAACAGATTCGGAATAATTTAAAATGTACCAGCTTGCCTATCTTGCTATTACATAGCTCAGAAGAGAATGCAATAACTCATAAAGCCTGTAGTGAATTTAATATCATAAAAGTACTGAATAAACCAATTACCGCCTACACACTTTTTGGGGCGATGACTAAAATACAGGCTCTCCCAGTAATTAGGCGGGAAAAGCAGGATAAAGAAAGTGCTTCTCACGAGCAGGTTACGATACTGGTCACCGACGATAACAGTGTGAATCTTAAGGTGGCTGAGGCAATGGTTAGCAAGATACTGCCCCAGGCCAAAATTCTTTTCGCTAAAAATGGTCAGCAGGCAGTCGATGTATATCAACAACATATACCTGATATTATCCTGATGGATGTACAGATGCCTGATATGAGTGGATATGAAGCATCTCAGAAAATTAGGGAGACTGATAGATCTGAACATACTGTAATCATTGCTTTTACGGCTGGTACGTTGAAGGGCGAGCGTGAACGTTGCTTGGAGGCTGGTATGAATGACTACCTCAGCAAGCCTATAGTACTTAGTAAAATGGAAGAGATGCTTCAGAAATGGATGCCTTCTGATAAATTTCTGGCGCTAGAATAGGAGTGGTGCTTTTTATTTCATATCCCAAGTCACTTACTATCAGATGCTTACTAAGTAATTGAGGCTGTTCTAAATCAACTCGTCTCATTCTGGCTACAAATCTTCCGATGATATACTTAAGTGTAGAAAATGTAGGTATATCTACTCCAAAGGTAGGTTCCTTTTTTAGGGTACTTTACTGCTTATTCTGCTAATAATTCTCGTTCGTAGAGCCAGCCAAAAATAATCTGATCAACTGAATCAACTTTTTGTACTTGAGAGTGGGAAAACCAGTTAATCTCCGCAATTTCGGCGGCGGGCTGTAGTTCACCCTGATAATCGGCAGCGTAACAAGTCATCCGCACTTCCGCTCCTTTGGGCTGTCCGTGGGCCTGAGCCTGGAATGTACCAATCAGCTTTAGTGATTCTGGGGCCAAAGCAACGCTCAGCTCTTCCTGAATTTCTCGTATTTAGGCTTGGGCATCGCTTTCACTAATATCTCGCTTACCGCCGAACGTCGGACGCCCGAAATATAAAAAGTGCCTTTGTCCTGGCTTCGAGCCATTGAATTCTTTTGGTTGAGGATAAATATCCAGGCGAGCTTATCGGTGATGGATATAGTAGGTTTAAACACCTTCATAAAAGCATACGTTGGTCAATGATATACAACAAAATCATGTATCTTAATTGTGACAATTTACCAACCAAGATTGACTAACCACAAACCCTATTATTATGCCCCACCAACCTTCCACTAATCATGCTGAATCGAAGTCTGTTAAGAAAATCCTGGAGACTTTCATGCGGGCTCCCGAAGAAGTTACTCAAGAACAGATATTTACTTTATTAAATATATCCAAGTCAGAAGAGGGTAAGCCGTTTCGTGGTGATGAGCCAATTAGTACGGCTGACCTTCGGGAACTAATGCTGAGGGTCTTTGACCAAAACGACGACTTTAAGTTTGACAATGCCAATATCGGTTATCTTAACGTCCTGAACAATATCAGTCAACGTCGGCGCAATAAAGAGTTTTTTCGCACTATCCGTTCGGGAGCTGATGTAAAGCGAATAGTAGCCGAAGGAGATTCCTGGTTTGAACATCCGGTAGTGTACGATGTAATTGATTGGTTGGGTGACTTAGGAAAAGACCAGCACGCTATTTACAGTATTGCCCGAGGTGGTGACTTTCTGACTAACATGCTGGAAGAGCGGGAGTATATTACCGAGCTCTCACTGATTCGCCCCGAGGTATTCCTGCTGAGTGCGGGGGGTATTGAGTTAGTAAACGGTCGGCGAGTAGCCTTAATGCTGGACAAGGATAGTAATTACGTAACCGAAGAGTATATGCATACTCACCCGCTCATTCGTAACGTGCTTATCAAAGGTGATCTAGATGAAGCGCAGCAAGAGATGTTAATTCGGGGGATGTCGTTTTTCACTAAAGAGTTCTTTGTGTTGCTGGCGGTTCTGGAGCTGAGCTATAAGTACCTGATTAAGCAGTTGCGGAAGAAATTCTTTGATCTGAAAATTATCACCCACGGCTACGATTACACCGTACCCTCCTTTCAGCGCGGGCCAGGGGTGGTCAAAACGCTAATCAATCTGATTGGGGGTAATGGGCATCATTTCAAAGAACCCATGATGCTGCGGGGAATCCGCGATGCTAATGATCAGCGCGCTATCAGCTTTGCAATGATTCATTTGTTTAACGAGATGATGATTAAAATTGTGCTTGATCCGATCTTCGGCCGAAATATTTACCATATTGACTGTCGGGGCTACGCGCGGGACGAAGACTGGCACGACGAACTACACCTGCGACCTCGCAGTCTGAAGCGGGTTGCTCAAACGTATATGGAAGCTATCAATTCAACGAACCCCGACCAAAAAATATTCCTGGTTCGCCAAACGGCACAAGAGCAGGGCGAGAACGTGCCTCTCACCAATGAGCGTTACGCCGATTCTGATTAAGTGAATTCTCGAGTTGTACCGAACGCTAAAGCGGGTTTACGATTTGCGTGAGCATTTTAGTCGATAATACTGATAAATGTGGGCTAACTTGTAAATTGCAGAATGTTTCAGTTATCTATCACTACTTTCTGGCTGGTTCATCTGACAGTATTATATAGCTTCATAGCTGCCCCACTGCCCAAAGAGCAATCTACAGCGATTCAGCCACCCATTTCTATTGATTCTGGCTACGTAGAAGTTAATGGCAGTCAGTTGCGCTACGTAGTAGAAGGGCAGGGAATACCCTGTTTAGTTATTGGCTCATCGATTTACTATCCCCGTACGTTTTCCCCGGAAGTAAGAAAACATCTACAGCTGTATTTTGTAGATATGAAGTGGTTTGCCCAGGGGTACCAATCAGAAAATTTGGACTCAGTAGATATACAATCTATCGTCCAAGACGTGGAGCAAATCAGAAATGAGCTGGGATTGGAACAGCCGCTCATTATGGGACATAGCATTCACGGTACGATTGCCACGGAGTACACCAAACAATTCGGAGATAAAGTAGCCGGTTTAATCGTCATCGGATCACCTAGTCAGTGGGGAAATAATGCCTACGAACAAGCAGCAGATGCTCTTTGGCAAACGGCTTCTGCCGAACGGAAAGCATTACAAGAGGAAAAGTGGGGCAAAACTAAGGAAATAGATCGGCTTACCGGACAAGAGGAGGCCGCCGCCCGCTACAATAATACTTCGCCTCAGTACTGGTACAATCCTCGTTACGACGCTGGTTGGCTCTGGGCGGATATGACCGTACACTCGGAAGTTACGCAACACCTATTTACCCAAGTGTTTAATAATTATGATATGTTCGCTCCGGCGGTCACTATTTCGGTGCCGATTTTCGTGGGGTTAGGTAAGTACGATTACGTAATTCCTTACACCCTTTGGAAACATGATTACTCCAGAATTGATGACTTTACGTTAGAAGTATTTGAGAAAAGTGGGCATACTCCGCAATTAGAGCAACCGGAGCAATTTAACCAGAAGCTAATTAGCTGGATAAACACTAAATTTCGATAAAATACGATGATATGAATCGCAGGCACTTTCTTAAAACATCCATTGCAGCCAGTTCTGTAGTTGCCTACGGAAAGATCCCGACTACCTTTTCTGCATCGCATGTGCTAACCCTTAGTTTTGACGATGGATTTAAGAAATCATTCTATCGCACCGCTGAAATCCACGAAGAGTACGGTCTTCAAGCTTGCTTGAATGTAATTGCTACGGGTCATCTTCCCGATTTTAAAGCCGAGGCTCAGTGGATTCCCCAGAATTCATTAGGAAACTTCCATGATTGGAATAACCTAAAGGGTAGGGGACACGAAGTGATGCCTCACACCTGGGAGCACCTTAATCTGACCGAAGTACCGCTAGCCCAGGCCAAACGAAATATTGATAAGTGCCTAGATTACTTCGAAAAGCATCTGGATAACTACCAAGCATCAGAAGCAGTATACAACTTTGCCTACAATGCCTCTACCCCCGAGCTAGATGATTATGTGCTACAGAGAGTACCAGCCGTAAGAACGGGCGGGTGGTTAGTGCTAAAGAATAGTCCAGTAAACGACCTTCCAGTACCATCGACTCCTATTAGTTTGGGTTGCTGGGGGCACGGACCCGACA
>CAKZPJ010000334.1 GCA_937138955.1 uncultured Flammeovirgaceae bacterium
AGGATCGCGACGAGGGCCATCGTAAGAACCAGGCACCACTACTTTAGGTGAATCTTCAGGCAAATCATCTAACGCCAAAATTGCCCGTTTAAACGATTCTACATCTTTAAAAGCAAACACTGTTACATTTTCTAGTTCGTAAGTTTGCTCACTCATCCGAATTTGCAGATCGTAGTTATTGGCTTGAGCCGTATCACCAAAATAAATAAATGCTGATTCAAAGCCGACCGACGAAACTCGAATGGTATCATTCTGCTGAAAGGTCAGATAAAAAAAACCCTCTTCATCACTAATCACTCCGGTTTCAGTAGTAAGATTCGTAACCGTAGCAAATGAAAGTGGCTGGTCCTGGTCATTAATAATGTTACCCGAAAGCTTAATACTTCCCTCTGGTGAGCTTTGAGCCGTAGCCCAAAAAGTGAGCGAGCAGAGACCAATAATTAAAAGAAAATGTCGCATAACTAAACCACTAAATTACTGAAAATTTCCACGATGCGCCAGCCGTTAACGTTTTTTAACTTTAGAAATAGAATAGTCATCAGCCCACAGTTGATAGTCGACAGTGCTTGATGCTCAAATTATATCAGAGACGTGCAGTATTTCTATCTTCTCGCTCCGTGCTTCCACCTCCCTCTATCCCTTCCACTTAATATTACATCCAACGCTAGATGTCTGGTCTTTACTAACTGCCACTCCAGCAACGAGAGAATCCAAAGCCATCCGAATGTCTCGGCCGGTTATCGGATTTTTGTTATCCGGGCGCGATTCATCCAACTGACCGTGGTACACCAGCTTCAAACTATTATCAAATACGTAGATATCGGGGGTGCAGGCCGCATCGTAAGCTTTAGCTACCTCCTGCGACTCATCGTACAAATACGGAAATTTAAACTTCCATTTTTTAGCGGTTTCTTTCATTTTATCGGGGCCATCGGCCGGATACTGCGCTACGTCATTAGAACTAATAGCGGCAAATGCTACTCCTCTCGACTGATAATCACTAGCCAACCGAGCTATCTCTGACTTTATGTGCTTTACGTAAGGGCAATGATTGCAAATGAACATAATAACCGTGGCTAGTTCACCTTGCACATCGGATAGACTTAATATTTCGTCGGAACGAGTGTCTGGTAATGAAAAATCCGGAGCAGAAATACCTAAAGGCATTAGGTTAGATTCGGTACGGGCCATAGAATAGTTGTTTGGGGATTACGAAAAAGTTTTGATATTTTACCCTTCCTAACTGATAAACTCGAAAAAAGATACAACAACCTTATGACAAAATGTAAGTTAAAATTCTTTAGCACAGCGATTGGTTTACTACTCTTCACCGTAAACGCTTACGCCCAATCGTCAGCTGATCGGCCTAATATTGTTTTCATCTACGCCGACGATATGGGCTACGGCGATGTAGGCTGCTACGGAGCCGAAGACATTAACACCCCCAATATTGACGAGATTGCCCAAAATGGCATTAAGTTCACTGAATTCTACTCAGTATCACCAGTTTGTAGCCCTTCTCGCTACGGATTAATGACTGGACGCTACCCCGCTCGCGATGGTATTCATGGTGTATTTTTCCCCGAAAGCTGGACCGGAATGGATACCGCAGAAGTTACCATGGCCGATATGCTGAAAGAAGTGGGCTATGCCACCGGAGTAGTGGGAAAATGGCATTTGGGTCATCGGCACGAATATTTACCATTGCAACGCGGCTTCGATTATTACTTTGGCATTCCGTACAGTAACGATATGGAAGCGGTCGTATATCTGGAAGGAAATGAGTTAGCAGAAGAGGATGTTGATCAGCACTACACTACTCGAACTTACGCTGAGAAGGCAGTGCAGTTCATTGACGATCACCAGGATGAACCCTTCTTTCTGTACATGCCTCACTCCATGCCCCACGTACCGCTGTACGTATCCGAAAAATTTGAGGACTCTTCTAACCGAGGTTTGTACGGCGATGTAATTCAAGAGCTAGACTGGAGTGTAGGCAAAGTGCTGAAGAAATTGAAAGACGCGGGAATAGACGAAAATACCATTGTGGTAGTATCCAGCGATAATGGCCCCTGGCTTACAATGATCGATCACGGTGGTTCGGCCGGTCCGCTTCGGTGTGGTAAGCAAACTACCTTTGAAGGTGGGATGCGCGTGCCCTGCGTAATGCAGTGGAAAGCCCAAGTAAAATCCGGCCAAACAATTGGAGGAATGCATAATATGATGGATTGGTTTCCTACTTTCGCCGCTATTACCGGGGTATCGGTTCCAAAGGATCGTCCCATTGATGGTGAAAACATTGCGCCAGTATTATTAGAAGGAAAAGAGCGACAGGGCGACCAATTTATGTACTACTCACACCGCACCGGCGATGTAGCTGCCTACCGCAAAGGTGACTGGAAACTGAAGCTTCCAATGGAAAGACCGTACAAGGGGCGTTATACCTACGAAGGTGAACTACCGCACGGAATGCTACTGTTTAACTTAACTGATGATCTGGGTGAGCAGAATAATTTAGCCGATCAGCATCCCGAAAAAGTGGCACAAATGCAGCAAGATATCAGTCAGTTTAAAGGGGATTTGGGTGAGACCCGAGAAACGCACCGATTTAAGCCTCCTTCTGACAATAGTCATCATCAGTATCTTAAAGAAAAATACGGAAGCAAAGAATGATTACTCGAGTTGCCGCTACACTTTGTCTGCTGAGTTTATTCGCTTGTCAGAAGTCACCTTCCAATGAGTCTGAGGAAGAAGAAAGGCCCAATATTGTCATCATTATGGCAGATGATATGGGCTATACCGATCTGGGTTGCTTTGGCTCGGAGATCAATACACCTAACATTAATCGCTTGGCAAACGACGGGTTAATTATGACCCAGTTTTATAATACCGGCCGTTGCTGCCCCACCCGAGCATCACTACTCACCGGACTATATCAACATCAAGCGGGTATCGGTCATATGGTGGGTGATATGGGTCGCCCGGCCTATCAGGGCTATCTCAATCAGCAATCGGTTACTATTGCCGAGGTATTGAAACAGGCAGGGTATAATACAATGATGACTGGTAAGTGGCACGTAGGCAGCCGCCCCGAACACTGGCCCCTGAAGCGAGGCTTTGATCGATTTTACGGTGCCCCAACCGGTGGGGGAATGTATTATTATCCATTTAATGGTCGGAAGGGGCGTTTCATAGCATTGGATAGCACCCAAATTGAGTTAGATAGTGCCAATTTCTATTCTACTGTTGCTTTTAACGATTATGCAGTGCGTTTCTTGGAAGAGCAGCGTAACGTGGCTGATCCGTTCTTTTTATACGTTGCTCACATTGCGCCTCACTTTCCACTGATGGCTCCCGATTCGGCTATCGTTAAGTACCGGGGGAAGTATCGGGCAGGTTTTGAGAAAATCCGGCAAGATCGTTTCCAACGAGCGCAGGAACTAGGTATTATTCCCGAAGAACAAACCAAATCACCACCCGATAGCCTGGTGTGGGTATGGGATAATCTGACTCCAGCGCAACAGGATACGATGGACCTAAAAATGGCGATCTATGCTGCTCAAATAGATATAATGGATCAGGGTATTGGTGACATTATCAATAAATTGGAAGATATGGGTGAGCTAGATAATACGGTCATTATGTTTTTGTCCGATAACGGAGCCACCCGAGAATATATTGACCGTAATTCTAGTCCAGCTGATACGGCGGCTATTGGTACCCGTTTCAGTTGGGCATCCTACACCGCTTCTTGGGCCAACGCCAGTAACGTACCCTTTCGGCTCTACAAAAGTTGGGTACACGAAGGAGGTATTGCTACGCCATTCATTGTTCACTATCCTCAAAAGATTAAACAGCCTCGTATTGACCGACAGGTTGGCCATGTGGTTGATTTAATGGCTACCTGCGCTGACCTAGCCCAAGCCAACTATCCGCAGCAGTATCAAGATCAGGAAATACAACCTACCGAAGGTATTAGCTTAGTCCCAGTGATTCAAGGAGGTTCGATTAGCCGTACCCAACCCCTATTTTGGGAACATATGGGCAATCGGGCTATTCGCGATGGCGATTGGAAACTAGCCGCTCCCGGCCCAAATAAGGATTGGGAGCTGTATAATATGGCTGAAGATCGCTCCGAAACTCAGAATCTAGCAGATCAGTATCCTGAGCGTACCGAAGAATTAGCCCAAAAATGGCAAACTTGGGCTGACCGAGTGGGAGTTGTTCCCTGGGATGAACTGGCCAATCATTAGAAAAGGGGTTATGGTACGTTTTATTCAGGTGTTTATGATTTATATATTTGCCTGAACATACAAATACTATAATACTCAGCACCAAGCACTATAACACCAACCCCAGCACTCTGACAATCTGTCATAATACACCTGCTTGGCATACCCATTGATGTTATAGAGTTGATAAACTAAACTCCAACTTTATAAGATATATTTATGGGAAAAGTAATAGGAATAGATTTAGGAACCACCAACTCTTGTGTGGCGGTGATGGAAGGTAACGAGCCGGTCGTCATCCCTAACAGTGAAGGAGGTAGGACTACCCCTTCCATCGTAGCGTTTTTAGATAACGGCAATGGAGAGCGTAAGGTAGGTAGCCCGGCAAAACGGCAAGCAATAACGAACCCGCAGAACACGATCAGTTCGGTGAAGCGGTTCATGGGTAAAAAACATTCAGAAGTCTCAGCCGAGATGAAGAATATTTCTTATCAGATAGAAAAAGGAAACAATGATACGGTTCGCGTAAAGATTGGCGATCGGTTGTATACTCCGCAGGAGCTTTCCGCTATGATTCTGCAAAAGATGAAATCAACGGCGGAAGATTACTTGGGAACCACTATTACCGAAGCAGTAGTTACCGTACCCGCTTACTTCAACGATGCTGAACGTCAGGCTACGAAAGAAGCCGGGCAAATTGCCGGATTGGATGTAAAACGAATCATTAACGAGCCAACAGCAGCGGCACTAGCTTACGGTCTTGATAAGAAGAATCAGGACATGACTATTGCGGTTTACGATTTAGGGGGAGGAACATTTGACGTTTCTGTTCTTGAATTAGGCGATGGTGTATTTGAAGTAAAATCAACTAATGGTGATGTTCATCTAGGTGGTGATGACTTTGATGCTCGCATTATTGATTGGTTGGCTGATGAGTTTGAGAAAGAAAACAACATTGACCTTCGGAAAGACCCAATGGCCTTACAACGCCTGAAGGAAGCCGCGGAAAAAGCGAAGATTGAGCTATCTAGTGCCACCAGTACTGAGATCAACCTTCCGTACATTATGCCAGTAGATGGTATACCTAAGCACTTAGTACGTAGCTTAAGCCGTTCCAAATTTGAACAATTAGTAGACGATCTAGTACGAAGGACGTTAGAGCCGTGCAAGCAGGCGATCAAGGATGCTGGAATCTCTACTTCCGAAATTAATGAGGTAATTCTGGTAGGAGGTTCTACTCGTATTCCTAAGATTCAGGAAGAGGTAGAGAAATTCTTTGGTAAAAAACCCTCTAAAGGAGTAAACCCCGATGAGGTAGTAGCCGTTGGTGCCGCGATTCAGGGGGGAGTATTTAGTGGTGACGTGAAAGACGTATTACTGCTAGACGTAACTCCGTTATCATTAGGTATTGAAACCATGGGCGGTGTATTTACCAAGCTGATTGAATCTAACACTACGATTCCTACCAAAAAGTCAGAAACTTTTTCAACGGCCTCAGATAATCAGCCGTCAGTAGAGATTCATGTACTACAGGGAGAACGATCTATGGCGAAAGATAACCGTACCATCGGACGCTTCCACCTGGATGGAATACCACCGGCACCGCGTGGAGTGCCCCAAGTTGAAGTAGCCTTCGACATTGATGCCAACGGTATCATGAATGTATCGGCTAAAGATAAAGGCACCGGTAAAGAGCAAAAGATTCGCATTGAGGCTTCATCGGGGCTTACCGACGAAGAGATCGAGAAGATGCGTCAGGAGGCTGAAGCTAACGCCGAAACTGATAAGCAGGAGCGCGAGAAGATCGAGAAGATCAACGCGGCCGACTCGCTTGTTTTCCAAACGGAAAAGCAGCTAAGTGAGTATGGTGATAAGTTATCCGAAGGAAACAAAAAACCTATTGAAGATGCCTTGGCTGAGTTGAAGACCGCTCATCAGTCTCAGGATATAAGTGGAATTGACGCAGCCATGGAAAAGCTGAATGCCGCGTGGCAAAACGCTTCTCAGGAGATGTACCAAGCTGCCGGTGCTGATGCTACTGGCGCAGCCGGATCTGAGTCAGCAGAGGCTGGTGATCAACAAGCTA
>CAKZPJ010000335.1 GCA_937138955.1 uncultured Flammeovirgaceae bacterium
ATAAAAGTCCAAGCAGGAGACGGTACCGATACTTGTAGAGGTACCTATTGAGATAGCTGAGTTCCTTCACGTTGATTTAGAACGGCTGTTAACTCAAATGGTTCTTACTGTCTACCATGAATTGATGCTCATCTGAAAAAAATATACCTTTGTTCCAGTCTGTAAAAACTGCTATGGAACACTCTTCTATTAATCAAACAACAGCTATCCAAGAAAAAGTAGACCGATCCGCCAATCATCAAGTCTCTGTTTTTGATCAGATGGCACCGCACGATCATGAACAGATTGTTCACTGTTTCGATAAAGCTACCGGGCTTAAGGCGATTGTAGCCATTCATTCTACTGCGCTGGGTCCGGCTATGGGTGGCACTCGTATTTGGAATTATACCTCAGATGCAGAGGCACTAACTGATGCTATTCGCTTGGCCCGAGGCATGACCTATAAGTCGGCGATTTCTGGCCTCAACGTGGGCGGAGGCAAAGCTGTGCTGATTGGCGATCCCGACCAACTTAAGAATGAAGCCTACCTACGAAGGTTTGGACAGTTTATCGACGGCCTAAATGGAAAATACGTAACAGCGGGCGACGTGAATATGACCCTACGCGATTTGGAATATGTACGAATGGAAACCCGACACGTAACTGGCTTGCCAGAAGCCATTGGTGGGTCGGGCTCGTCCTCGCTCATTACCGCCTATGGAGTATACATGGGAATGAAAGCCGCTGCCAAAGAAGCATTCGGTACCGATAGTTTGGAAGGTAAGAAAGTGGCGGTTCAGGGCGTAGGAGCAGTAGGTAGTAAGTTAGTGGAATATTTGGTCAAAGAGAAAGCGGTTGTATTTGCATCAGATGTCTCGGAGAGTAAACTTCAACGAGTATCGCGAGAGTTTAGTGCTCACGTAGTTAGTCTGGATGGCATCTACGATATTCCGGCCGATATTTATGCACCTTGTGCGTTGGGAGCCACCCTAGATGATGAAACCATTCCCCGCCTCACATGTCAAGTGATTGCTGGGGGAGCTAATAATCAACTAGCCGATGAACAGCAGCACGGAGTGATGCTTCGGGAACGCGGGGTTGTGTATGCCCCAGATTTTTTAGTAAACGCCGGAGGCATTATGGCAGTGGCTGCTGAGTACTTCGGCACGTATTCTAAAAATTATTTATTCCAAAAGGCGGAGCGTATCTATGATGTTTGCCAAACGGTGCTTCAGCAAGCCGCTCAGCAACAAACCGAACCTCACCAAATTGCTATGAAAATGGCCGAAGAGCGCATTGCTTCTATTGCTCAACTACGATAGTTTGAGTGTTATAGTGCGTATTATGGTACGAAGGTTGCGCACGATGAAAATATTCTCTTAGCCCTATTTATAAAAAACCAGATCGTTATAAATCATTTGATGCCTTTTGTTGTTTCTCTGCTGTTAGTAAGTTTCAAACCCATTGTTTTATGCTGAATCGACGACTTTTGCGGATCAAGGCTATGCAGCATATCTATGCGTACCAAAAATGCCAGCAGGCTAACCATACCTTGGCCTTCGACTATGTGCGTGAAGCTTTTGAACCGGACTTGAACGCGATTGAGTTGCCAGACCCAGAGCAGTTAGCGCAGGATCGGCGCATGGCCGAGGAGATATTAACAGCTAGACTAGAAGGGAACTTAGGACCAGCAAAATCTTCGGAAACTGCCCAGAAAGTAGCAAAGGAAGCACTGGAACGGTATGACACTCAAACGCAGAAGGATCGAGCTTTTTTGAAAAATCAGATGTTGGCACGGGTAGAGAGCATGAGCGATCACTACAAATTGTCACTATTGTTGCTAGTAGCAGTAGCCGATGAATCGCACCGAGAGATTCAGAAAAAGCCTCATTTATCAGAAAGTGTTCTGCCGGAAGAGGCCATTTCTACCCAGTTTTATCTTAATCCGGTGATACAAGCTATTCGCGATAATCAGGTGTTACAGAAAGAAGCTACCGACCGTAACTGGTCGTGGGAAGAACAGCAAGTAGCCATTCGCCAGCTCTACAAAAATACGATAAAGGACGATGAAGCGTTTCATACCTATCAGCATGATACGGAAACTACGCTTGAGGAAGATGTTACCATTGTTCGCCGGGTGTTCAATGAACATCTGCTGAAAAGTGAAGTAGTTACTAACTTCTTTGAAGACCTGGATATTAGCTGGGAAGAGAATCAGAAAGTTATTAAAAGTTTAGTAAATCGTAGTTTAAAATCTATTATTGATCATCCGAATGAGGGCATTGAAATTGCTTCGCTTACTCCAAACTGGGAGGATGATAAAGCTTTTTTTGATGAGTTATATAGCCTAACGGTTCGGAATGATCGTGAGTATGAACAAATAATTGCGGAGAAATCTAAGAATTGGGCAGTGGACCGAATTGCTAGTATGGATCAGACGATCTTGAAAATGGCGATTGCTGAAATGATTAATTTTTCCAGTATTCCGGTGAAAGTAACAATTAACGAATACGTAGATATATCCAAACAGTATAGTACTCCAAAGAGTAAACAATTTATTAATGGGGTATTAGATGTAGTTGCCCAATCGTTACAAGAGAGGAATGTAATTCGAAAAAGTGGGCGAGGTTTAATTGACAATCGTTAAGCTTATCGCTTATCTTTGCGAATTTCGTAGATAATGCGAACTTTGTAAGGAATCTAATTTTATTAATTAATAATATTTATGAGCAGAACCATAGGTAGTTTAGCACTTCTATTGTCTGGCCTAGCTGCTGGAGTAACGGTGGGATTTTTATACGCCCCCGATACAGGTATCAACACTCGCGACCGTATGACGTATCGTCTGGAACGAT
This sequence comes from uncultured Flammeovirgaceae bacterium, assembly GCA_937138955.1. Classification (GTDB taxonomy): domain Bacteria; phylum Bacteroidota; class Bacteroidia; order Cytophagales; family Cyclobacteriaceae; genus Tunicatimonas. The sequence continues at coordinate 2,835 of CAKZPJ010000335.1, forward strand.
ATCGCTTCAAACTAGAGGAGCTGCTAGGTGATTTGGTACGTACAAAAGAACAATTGCCCGATAGTGTTGCCAAAAGCGACGGCGAAAAAGTGATTAATGATGCCAAGGAAAAGGCACGTCAATTGCTAGATGATGTAGATAATCTTTTAGGGCAAATCCGCAAAGAGTAAAAGAATAGTTGTATCACATATTTACATAACGTTGAAATAATATGAAACAAGTTGGTTTAATTCTAATGGTGGCCTTAATTGGTCTTTGGAGTTTAAGTGGATGCGATTCTAACGCCGGAAGCAATGCATCCGACGCTGAAGCAACTGAAGCTCCGTCTACGGAAGTATCTGCCGTAGAGAATGCTTCTCCTACATCGATGGGAAGTACTGAAAGCGCAGCGAGTTTGCCTCAGTTTGAGTTTGAAGAAATGAATCATGACTTTGGTACTATTGCCGAAGGTGAAGTAGTAGAGCATACGTTCACATTCACCAACACTGGCGAAGCTCCTTTAGTAATTCAAAGTACTTCAGCATCTTGTGGCTGTACTGCTCCTAGCTACTCCCGTGAACCAGTAGCCCCCGGTGAAACCGGAGAAGTTCAGGTAAAATTCAATAGCCAAAATCGGCCGGGTGTACAGAACAAAACAATTA
>CAKZPJ010000336.1 GCA_937138955.1 uncultured Flammeovirgaceae bacterium
GCGGCATCACTGCCCGTGAAATTATCTCCGCTATCCGGCAGCGAGCGGGCATTGAACAACCGGATAACTATTTGCAAATGACAAACGACCAAGAAAGTATGCGATCGCTTATTCGTAACGAACGTCGTCTGGAATTATGTTTTGAAGGACACCGTTTCTGGGATATGCGACGCTGGAGGCTGGATTTAGACGAAAATGTAGACGGTATTTTCTTCAACGGAAATCAGTATACTGATCTGGATGTGGAACTTCGACAGTACGGCGAACGAGCTATCTATGGCCCTATTCCCCAGTCAGAAACGGTAAAATTCAGTGCGCTAGAGCAAAACCAGGGCTGGTAATTCATTTAATCAACTGTGATACACTGTAAAATATTTACGATATGAATATCAAAAATCTAATACTTTCGTGCTTGGTGCTGGTCTTGATTGCTTGCGAAAACCAAGATATAGTTTATCCGAATTACGAAACCACCGCCGGATATTTTCCCTACCAAACTCCAGTGCGTACTTTAATCTTGGGTAACTACGATCAGGGAATTAATGAGAATGATAACAATTTTCGGTTTGAGATTGGAATGACCATGGCGGGGGTTTATGAAAACGAACAGGAGCGCACCGTCCACTTTGAGATCGATAATAGCCTATTAGATAATGTTGCCAATGTACAGGCATTACCCGGTGAATACTATACCACTGACGTGCAAAGCCCTTTAACAATTCCCTCTGGTACCACCAAAGGAATTATTCCAATACAATTGACGGGAGGCTTCTTCGATGATCCACTTTCCTACGGTGAGGGCGTCAACTACGTTATTCCAGTACGAATTACTGAGCTGGAAAATCTGGATACGCTACTTGCCGGTGAGAGCGTTGTAGCAAACCCCAACCGGGTAAATCCCGCCGACTGGAATACTTTACCTCGCGACTACACGCTATTCGGCATCAAATACATCAATCCCTATCACGGAAGCTATCTTCGCCGGGGTGTTGACGTAATGATCGATGCAGCGGGTAATGAAGTAGAAAACGTGTACATCAGCGAGTTCGTAGTACGCGACGAAGTAGTTCCGGTCAATACCTCCGGCCGGCGGTCAGTTACTCTAGAAAATACAGTACGAAGAGGCGATAATGCTAGTCCCGGTAACCTAATGATGGAGCTAAGCTTTAATAGTGAGAACACCTGTACAATTAGTAGTGCCACCGATGATCCCTACCAGATTGACGGTAGCGGACAATTTGTAGAAGGTGGTGATGAGTGGGGAGGTAGACCCCGAGACGTGATTTACCTAGATTACGACTATACTGATATAGCCAACAATGAAACTCATAGCGTACAAGATACTCTCGTCATCCGCGACCGGGCGGTTACTTTTGAGGAGTTTACTGTGGAGTTGAAGGAGTAATGATCTGCTACAGTGAGCCAACGCGGCACTGCGTTCTGGGGCGCACTGAAAGTTGAGATTATCTAATCGCTCAGTAATTTGGTGCGTATAATTAGTTATGCCTATTTTTGGTGTGCGGACGAACGAAGAAGATAAGCGACAGTTTGGCCGTTTTGTCCTGCATCAACCTGACACGCTATGAACTACGACGACCTGCGCTACCATTTCGACCGCCACGTCGCCCTACGATTTATTAAGAAAGATCACGCGCCACTGATTGGCTCTTTCCTGCACCAAGCCTTCAAAGCGGGCAACCATTATAAAGTGTTGGAAACTGAGCTTACGGATCAGTTGTACGATTTTTTGACTACGCTTAATGCGGGACACGACCCGGCTCCGTATCCACTTAGCCCTAAAGAGTACCTCAAACAGTGGACGCAAAGTGGGTTTCTACGTAAGGCTTATGAAGACAATTGGGATGTGCCGATGTATCAACTTACTTCCGGCAGTGAGTTGGCTCTGCGCTGGCTGGCTTCTTTGGATAAAAAAGAATTTGTGGGCACCGAAAGTCGGTTGCTACAAATTATCCGTTTGCTGGAGGAAATGGTACAAAAGACGCAGATTGATCCGGCCGAACGAATTAAGCTGCTGGAAAAGCAAAAGGAGGCACTGAATCAGGAAATTGCCGAACTATCTGTTCGGGAAGAACCACTGGAGCCGGATGAAACCCAGCTAAAAGAACGTTTCTACGAGCTCGAGCGCATGGCGCGCGATCTTATGGCCGACTTTCGGGAGGTAGGCGAAAACTTTCGCTCACTCGATCAGCGTGCCCGGGAAAAACAGCTGACTCAAACAATGGTTCGTGGTAAAATGATTGGCGAGGTGCTGGATGCCTACGATGCGCTGTGGCAGTCAGATCAGGGCAAGAGCTTTGCGGCTTTCTGGGAGTTACTGATGAATACTGAGCAACAAGAAGCCCTCGACGGCATGATTCGACAGGTGAAACAACTGCCTCAGGTTGCCTCATTAAGCAGTAATGCGGTAATTAGTCGCCTTAAAATTAATCTGATTAATGTGGGCGATCAGGTGAACCAGTCGAACCATCAACTAGTAGCGCAACTGCGGCGGTTTCTGGATGCCCAGGTACTGTTGGAGAATCGTCGCATTGCCGAAACGATTGACACCATTCAGGCGGAAGCCATCGCGTTGAAAGATACATTGAGTTGGCGGAAGCCGTTCTTTTGGCTCGATGATAAACCCGCGATGGACTTCACTATGGCTCGCCCGCTGTTTACTCCGCCATCCCGTCCGGTAATCACTGCCGAAGTGATCGAGGAGGGCGTGTCTGATAACCAAACCGATGTGCTGTTTGAGCAGGTGTACGTAGACCCGCAGGAGTTGCAACAAAAAATTCGTAAACTGCTGCGCCAGCACAGCCAGGTATCGTTACGGGAAATCACCCGGCACTTCCCGATAGAAAAAGGCTTGACCGAACTCCTGACCTACCTCAATCTGGCATCGCAAGACAATAGAACGGTGGTAGATGCTGAGGTGATTGAGGAAATTGAGGTGCGGGATAAAAAATATTCCGAAGAACCTTTCTTGGTAGACGTGCCCCAGCACATATTTTCTCGCTAACCAGCTACTCATAGAAACTCTGACTTATTTATTCCATGACCGATACCGACCTAAAAAATGTTCCCAGCTACAGCAAGGTGCTGGCTCACTTGTTGAAAGGGCCACTCTACGCGCACGATAAAGACCTGTGGCATCAGTTGGTACACCATCAGCGCAGCATTCAGCAGTACTTCGGGGCATTGCCGCTTAATCTCTACGTAGACGAGCAGGAGGGCTATGCTTTTCTCAAACCTTTGTCCGCTGAAGAAGAAGAGATGTGGCGCGAAGAACGCGGTGAAGACCCATCTCGCCTAATTTCGCAGCGTAAGCTCAGCTACGGACAGACTCTTATCTTAGTGCTACTTCGCAAACGCTTGCTGGAGCACGATGCCCAGGGGGGCGATACCCGATTAGTTATTCCCCGGGACGAAATCCAGGAAATAATGCAGGTATTTCTGCCCGACGAAACCAATCAGGCTCGGCTCACGGAGTACGTAGAGACGGGTATCAATAAAATGATTGATATCGGTATCTTACGAGCACTCTCCAACGATCGCGAACACGTGGAAGTGAACCGAATTCTGAAAGCTAAGGTTACGCCTACTGAATTGGAAAATATTGTAGAAAGCCTTGAAAAATATCGTCCATGAATACAACCGAAACGGCGATGTTAGATTTTGAAGTCGGCCGAGAAGCCCAGCGGGGTTACCGACTGGATGCGCTGGAAGTATACAACTGGGGTACTTTCAACCACAAAATATGGTCTATTCAGCCATCGCAGAAGAACGCGCTACTCACGGGCGACATCGGGTCGGGAAAGAGCACCCTGGTAGATGCGCTCACTACGCTGCTGGTGCCCCACCATCGGATTGTGTACAACGCTGCTGCCGGAGCCCAGGCGAAAGAACGCTCGCTTCGGTCGTATTTGCGGGGCGAGTACCGTAGCGTACGCGAAAGCACTAGTGCTCAGGCCAAAGCTGTGGCTTTGCGCGAAGACGGAAAGAGTTACTCGGTGCTGCTGGCTCGCTTTACTAACGCCGGTTTACGCGAGCGGGTAACCCTAGCGCAGGTGCTCTGGATAGAAGACCATCGGGAGAAAAAGTTCTTCATCGTCTCGCGTGATCGGCTCACCATAAAAGATCACTTTACCGGGTTTGGATCGGATTTGCTTCAGCTCAAAGCGCAGTTGCGTCGGCAGGAGCATACGCAGGTGTTCGATGCCTTTAAAGATTACAGCGCGCGCCTGCGTCAGCACTTCGGCATGAGTAGCGAAAAAACGTTGCAACTGTTCTACCAAACGGTTTCGATGAAGTCGGTAGACAACCTCACCACCTTTGTGCGCTCGCATATGCTGGATCAGACCGATACCCGCGAGCAACTGCTGGAGCTACAGCGCAACTTCGAGAACTTACAGCAAGCCTACGAAAGTGTACTCAAGGCCCGTAAGCAAACCGACCTACTCAAGCCAGTAATTGACGAAGGGAAAAAATACGAACGGATTGTCGGCAAAATCGAGCAGCTAGGAAATAATCGTGATGCCCTACCTAGCTTTATCGCCGAAAAACGCTACCGTTTGCTGAGTGAAGCCTTGGTGGATATCAAGCAGCAACAAGAAGAAGTCAATCAGCTACGGCAAGCAGAAGAGCAGCTACTATCTCAACTGAACGACCAGCGAGAGGGCGTTACCAAAGCCTACTACCAGAGTGGGGGCAATCGTATTGAGGATATTAAGAATACGATCAAAGCGGAGCAACAGGAGAAAAATCATCGGTCGGGGCGTTGGGATCACTACCATCGGCTGACCGAGACATTGCGCTACCCTCAGGCGGATACTCAGGCACTCTTTGAGCGTAACCAGCAGCAGGCGCAGCAGGAGCTAACCAATGTGCGGGAACGTAAGCAGCAGCTTCTGCGGGAACGCGACGAGCGAGTAGTACATCAGAACGAGCTTTGGAAGAAAAAGGAAGAAGAAGAGCAGGAGCTGCACTCACTCCGACAACGGCAGAGTCAGATCCCCCGGCAGCAGATTGAAATGCGGCAACGCCTGACCGAAGCACTGGGACTGCGTTCCGAGCAACTGCCCTTTGTGGGCGAACTGCTGCGGGTACGACCCGAGGAAGCCGCTTGGGAGGGAGCCATTGAACGTTTGTTGCACGGCTTTGCCCTCAGCTTGCTCGTACCCGACGAACTGTACGCCACGGTGAGTCAGTACGTGAATAAAACGGATTTGCGAGGACGATTGGTTTACTACCGCACCTTAATTGATACCGGGGCTACGTACGCCAATACAATTGCCGATCAGTCGCTGCTCCACAAAATTGATATTAAGCCGGATACTCCGTTTGAAGACTGGCTAGAACGAACGCTGGAGCAACGGTTCAACTACCTTTGTGCCGATACGATGGATCAGTTTCGCTCTCTGCCTCGTGCCATCACACGTCAGGGATTGGTGAAGCACGGGCGCACTAAGCACGAAAAAGATGATCGACGCACCATTGATAGCCGTCGCTTTTACGTGTTAGGCTGGTCGAACCAAGAAAAGGTGGATGCGTTGCAAAAGTCAGTCAACCACTGGAAGCAGACTTGGCAGTCGGTAGGCGACGAACTGACTGCGCTGGAAGAAGAAGCGGAAGCATTGGAGCAACGGGCAGAGGGTGCCCGCGATCTGTCGCAGTTCACAGAGTTCCACGAAATCAACTGGGCAGAAGTGGTACACCGCATTCAGGCACTGCAAGAGGAGATGCGTTCGCTGGAGCATTCCTCGGACAAACTAAAGCAACTCAAAAGCGAAATGGATCGCCTGGCCGAGCAAATTACCACGCATCAGCGCGAGAAGGAAGGGTTGCTTACTCGGCAGGGAGCGCTTTCTAGCCGACACAGCGACTGCGAGCG
>CAKZPJ010000337.1 GCA_937138955.1 uncultured Flammeovirgaceae bacterium
CGCGACAAAACCACTGCCCAGTCCTGTTCCCAGGGTAATAATAACAAAGTTTTTCATACCCTTAGCTCCACCGTAAATCATTTCACCGATAGCCGCAGCGTTGGCATCGTTAGTGAGTACCATGGGCACATCGTAGTACTGCTGGAAGATCTTCAGAATAGGGACAACTCCCTGAAAGGTCAGGTTAGGAGCATACTCAATAGTGCCGGTAAAGTAATTGCCATTGGGGGCACCAATACCACATCCAACAATATTCATTTTCTCGTCTACAGTATCGCGCAGCTTCTCCACTTCTTCGTATACGTACTTTAGGTAAGCTTCCACGTCACCAGGAGCGGTTTTGACAGTAGAAACAGAGGTCTCAGCGTACATATTCCCTTCGCGATCTACGAAACCAAACTTGGTATTCGTTCCACCAATATCAATGCCTAGGGCTACATCTTTCATATATCTTGGTTGTTGAATGGTTCGATTGTTCCCGCCTTAGGCGGATTGTTAGTTGTTGAAGTGCTTGGAGCCTGGGGCAGGAAACTTGGGTAACTTCTTTCGCTAAGCCTTAACTTCCGGCTCCAAACTCCAAACCTCCGACTTCTATTGCTAACTGCTCATTAGCTTCCCACTTCTTTCTACTTTATGTAGTTATTGATCAGCATCTCAAACAGTTCGATTTTACCACTGCGGCGCTGCGGTTCTCCTGCTTCGGCCGCCAAATCGCGTAAGTCTTCTAAACTGAGATTGCCTTGCTCGTACTCCGCTCCTTTTCCATTGTCGTAAGAGGCGTAGCGCTCTTTCTTCATCTTTACAAAGTCAGAGTTTTCCAGAATATCGTGGGCAATGAGCAAGCCTCGGGCAAAGGTGTCCATTCCCACAATGTGGGCGATAAACAAATCTTCTAGGTCGCTGGAGGTGCGCCGTACTTTGGCATCGAAGTTCAACCCACCCGGCGCAATCCCTCCCTGCTGAAGTACAACCATCATGGCGTGAATACAATCGTAAAGATCGGTTGGAAAATAGTCAGTATCCCAGCCATTTTGGTTGTCACCCATGTTTGCATCAATGCTACCCAACATTCCCGCATCGGAAGCGGTCTGCAAATCGTGGGCAAAGGTATGCCCCGCTAAAATTGCGTGATTTTGTTCTACATTAATTTTGAAATCATCGGCTAAGCCCTGCTGATGTAAAAAGCCAATCACCGTAGCCGAATCAAAGTCATACTGGTGCTTGCTAGGTTCAGCCGGTTTAGGCTCAATTAAATAGTTGCCTTTAAAACCAATCTTACGGCCGTAGTCGCGAGCCATGCGGAGAAACTGCCCAAGGTGATCTAGTTCCCGCTTCATATTAGTATTGATGAGGGCAGCGTAGCCTTCGCGCCCGCCCCAGAAAACGTAGTTCTCTCCGCCTAATTCTACCGTAGCATCCAACGCCGCTTTTACCTGGGCCCCGCCGTGACAAAGCACCGAAAAATCAGGATTGGTGGAAGCCCCGTTCATGTAGCGCGGGTGCGAGAACAAATTAGCGGTTCCCCACAGTAACTTCACTCCGGTGGCTTGCTGGTGTTCTTTCGCCAGCGATACAACCTCCTGTAAATTTTTCTCTGATTGACCTACTGAGCTACCTTCGGGCGAGATATCTCGGTCGTGAAAGCAATAGTAGGGAGCGTTTATTTTAGTGAAGAATTCAAACGCGGCTTCTAAGCGGGCTTTGGCCACATCCATCGGGTCGCTATGCTTGTCCCAGGGCAATTCGCGGGTTCCTGCCCCGAACGGGTCGCTATTCTCATTGCAGAAGCTATGCCAGTAAGCAATGGCGAAGCGCAGGTGTTCCTTCATAGTTTTGTCACCAATTTGCCGGTTCTCGTCGTAGTATCGGAAGGCAAATATGTTATCAGTATCAGTTCCTTCGAACTGGATAGGGTTAATGTTAGGAAAAAATGCTTGGCTCATATTATTGAATTGTTAAATGGTCCGATTATTAAATAGCTAAGGGCATGGTGCTGGGAGCTTGGCGTTAGAATAACTCACTCTTCTACTTCCCTGTCTCATGCTTTCATCTTTCATTCTATACGCTGCTTCAATGCTTCTAACCAGCGTGCATAGGCTGCCGCATATGCTGACTGCTTATCACCATCCGGTTCAATTTGGTCAATTTGTTGTAGGTGGGTGAAGGCTTCTTTAGGGTTAGCATATTCACCCGAACCGATTCCTGCTCCTCGGGCGGCTCCTGCGGCTCCATCGGTATCGTAGAGTTCTATCGTTGCACCAGTGGTATTGGCAAAGGCTTCGCGGAAGAGTGGGCTGAGGAACATGTTGGCCTTTCCGGCTTTTACCCGACTGGCTTGTACGCCCATTTCCTCCATAATATCCAGACTATATTTTAGGGCAAATACAATTCCCTCCTGGGCGGCTCGCAGCACGTGCGAAGTATTATGGCTATTAAATTCTAGGCCGCTGATATGCGCTCCAATTTCAGCGTTGGCCAACGGACGTTCAGCGCCGTTGCCGAAAGGTAGAATCACTACCCCGTCTGAGCCAATTGGTGCCCGTTGAGCACGGTGGTTCATCTCTTCGTAAGAAAGCCGATCGAGCAATAACTGATGCTTCAGCCAGCTATTGAGAATACCCGTACCGTTCACACAAGCCAAAATACCGTAGCGGGGCGACTCTTGACTATAATTAACGTGAGCAAAACTATTCACCCGCGACTGAGGATCGTATTCCAACTGATCGCTCACCCCGTAAATCACGCCGGAAGTACCCGCCGTAGTAGCCACCTCACCCGGTTCTAACACATTGAGCGATAGCGCATTATTAGGCTGATCACCCGCTCGGTACGCTACCGGAATGTTAACCGGAATGCCTAATTTTTCGGCTACAGCCGCCTGAACTCTACCTTGCTCTCCAAAGGTAGGAACCTGCTCAGGAATTAGGCTTTGATTTATCTGGTAGTGCTCTAGTAACTTCTCGGAAGGCGAATCAGATTTAAAGTCCCAGAAGATTCCTTCGGAAAGCCCCGAAACGGTAGTGTTTACCTCCCCAGTTAGCTTCATAGCGATATAATCGCCAGGTAGCATTATTTTATGAATTTGCTCGTAAATCTGCGGTTCATTTTCCTGTACCCATCGCAGCTTAGAGGCCGTAAAATTCCCAGGAGAGTTTAACAGATGCGACAAACACCAATCTTGCCCCAACGCTTGAAACGCTTGTTCACCAATATTTACTGCTCGGCTATCGCACCAGATAATAGACGGACGTAACACCTGCTGATTCTTATCAACTGCTACCAAGCCGTGCATTTGGTAAGAAATACCAATGGCAGTTACCGCTTGTAACGCTTTAGTATTATGTTGTTTTAGTTGCTGGGTAGCATTCGTCAGATGTTCCCACCACAAATCTGGATGCTGTTCGGCCCAGCCTTCCTGGGGGGCATCCATCGGTAATTCTTGGGCAGGAGAGGTAGCCGATGTTACTATTTTACCCGAATCAGACTGTACTAAACTGGCTTTTATGGAGGAGCTTCCAATGTCGTATCCGAGTAAGTAGGTGGCAGGCATAGCAGGTTGTTATTTCTAAGAGGGGCAAGATACAAGCTTTAGAAGATTTTGAAAAATTTTCCTGAGATAGCTCTACCGTACTCAGTTGGATAAGTAGATTTCGCATGATTCTCAGTTTAAGATTTGAACCGAATACGCTTGCTACTTCAGCGATAGCATATTTGTGAGTAGG
>CAKZPJ010000338.1 GCA_937138955.1 uncultured Flammeovirgaceae bacterium
TGTCATCAACGTGCGGTTTACCCCCTGGCCAACCTGTAATCGTATGCTGCAGAGTGTTGTGCATTTTAATATTAAGCGCGTAGGCCGAACCTTCTATTGCTAGCAAATCAGACATACCGTTTTCGTTGTAGTTCCGCTCAGTCAGTTTCAAGATCGGCTTACCTACATTGTGACTGAGCCATACGATAGCCTTTCGCTTTAGTGGTTCAGACCATTCACATGGACCTACCAACCATGGGGTCTTAAATCGGGTGAGTTCCGCCGAAGCTTCTTCATCAAGCAGTATAGTAGTATTAGGTTGTTCCTGAAGAAAAGTGGCAGGAATGGCTGACGAAACCTTACCCTCTACTGTTTTTTTTACAACATTTGCTTTCTTATATCCCCAGGCTAGCAAAATAATTCGATGGGCTTTCTTAATAGTATTAATACCCATAGTAATAGCCCGTTTGGGCACTTTATCAATACCTCGAAAGTCACTTGCTGCATCTACTCGAGTTAGGTGATCCAAGGTAATAAGGCGGGTGAGCGATTGGTTAGAGGAGCCTGGCTCATTAAATCCAATATGACCAGTTCGCCCAATACCTAATAGCTGGAAATCTAGCCCGCCGTATTGGCTAATCTTTTCTTCGTACGCCATACAGGCAGGGTATACCTCTTCAAGAGGAAGGGTGCCGTCTGGGATATTGATATTTTCCGTTGGAATATCTACATCATCAAAAAGATGTTCGTGCATGAATGACCAATAGCTCTGCGCGTTATTCTGAGCCATTGGGTAATATTCATCCAGATTAAAGGTAACAACATTCTGAAAGCTTAGCCCTTCCTCCTGATGCAAACGAACAAGTTCTTCGTATACCTTAATAGGGGATGAACCGGTGGCCAATCCTAGAACACAGGTTTCACCCTTGCTTGCTTTTTGGCGGATTAGGTCAGCGATCTCTCTCGCTACTGCAACGGAGGCTAGGTCCGACTCTGAGAAGACTTCTACGTGCATCTTTTCAAATCGGGTAATGTCAGTTCGTCCAATATGCTGGTAAGATATATTGGCTTCGGGGTTGTTGTGAATAGGGAGTAAATCAATCATGCAGTAAAGGTATGTTTAACTATAACTTCTTTCAAGTACGCTATCTCAATAAGGCGGTGAAAAGCGAAAATTATAACTTAGGTCGTATCATTTCTAGTATATTCCACTACAGCAGTGGGTAGAGAAACTATAACCACTAAATATTCTGTAAAAGTAATGATTATTTAGAGCTCATAGGGGGGTGATTTTGTCAAAAAGTGACTAATTTTTAATGATTGTTCTTTGTTGCCTGCTATGTGGTGGATAGTTGCTACTCACCAGATGCAACTAATCACAACGAATTTAAGACAAACATCAGATAGTTTGCGCAACAACGGCTTGTAATACCTATCAAATTCACGCTTTACCTGATAGGTTTAACTTGCTTTGAATTCTGTGCTTATTTCTTGGTTATTCCAATTTGGCAGGTGGTAATCTTCAGCTTGCATAGATAATTGAAGAGTTTACTATTCTTATAAAAATCACTATTTTGACCATCTAACCTAACCCTCTATTAATGAAATATCTGCTTTGCACACTCATTTTTTTTACTCCAGCCTTTTCTATCTCGGCTCAATCGCTTTCTCATTGGACCTATATTCAGGTAGACTCTACCCGCGATAAGTGGGGTGATTACGCCGAACCAAACTGGCTGCGTTACTTTGGATTAGCCATGGGTGATATGACTAATGATAAGCTTCCTGACATTCTAGCCGGACGGCATATATATGTGAACCCTGGAAATGACCTAAGCGGCACCTGGGTAAAGCAGGACGTAGGTATGAATGTAGATGGCATTTTTGTGGTAGATGTGGATGGTGATGAGTACGGCGACATTATTGGGATGGCTCTGCCTGATGTTTATTGGCTGGAGGCTGAAGACAAAGCGGGAACATCCTGGCGGGCAAAAAAGGTAGCCGAAGTACCCGCTACTAGTCATGTTAACAGCCAAGGCTTCACTACTGCTCAACTGGATGGCAAGGGTAAGCCAGAATTATTGATTGCCGGGGCAGGTGATATTTACGCGCTTACTATACCCGATAATCCAGCGAAAGGGGAATGGCCTCAGATGCTGGTAGGAAAGAATACTTCTGATGAAGGAATTGGAACCGGTGACTTAGACGGTGATGGCGACATTGATATTGCTGCTGGAAGCTACTCCGAAAAAAATAAGGAAGAACCTACTCAAGTTGTGTGGTTTGCGAATCCTGGCGATGGTAGCGAAAATTGGGAAACCCACGTAGTAGGGCGTAGTAATCACGCGGTGGATCGGGTAGAAGTAGCCGATCTGAACGGTGATGGTCGAAGTGATGTTGTGATTGCCGAGGAGCGCTACCCTGGTAAAGAAGCTGACGGTAACTTGTTTTGGTACGAAAATCCGGCATCTTCAGAGGAAGATGGATGGACGAGGCATTTGGTGGTTACCCAGTACTCCATGAATAATCTGGCCATAAACGATCTTGATAACGATGGTGACATAGATATTCTGACCAGTGAGCACAAGGGTGCTGACTTAGCCCTGCAAGCCTGGAGCAACGATGGGCAGGGAAATTTCACTAAAAACGAATTGGACACTGGCAAAGAGAGTCATCTTGGTACCCAATTAGCTGATCTGGATAACGATGGTGATCTGGATATTGTCAGTGTAGGTTGGGATCAACCCCAGTATCTTCACCTCTGGCGTAACGATAATGCCTCCCTTAAAATAAGCTGGAAACATTATTCCACCGAAAATAAAGACCTTCCGGTTCCCAACAGTGGTGGACAGCAGACAGCGTCCCTAGCTACTGATCTGGATAAAGATGGCGTATTTGACTTTGTAATAACCGAACGCACGGCAGCTCCTTCGGTGGTTTGGTACAAGAAAAACGGCGAAAAATGGGATAGAATGGTGGTAGAAGACGAAGCTCTACGAATAGAAGCCGGGTCGGCTCACTACGATATTGACGGTGACGGCGACGAAGATATTGTATTTGCCGGAGAAAGCCAGAGTAACGAAGTGTGGTGGTGGGCCAACCCTTACCCGAATTATGACCAGCCCTGGGAACGTCATACAATCAAGAAATCAGGGAGCAACAAGCACCACGACCAACTTTTCGGCGACTTTGATGGTGACGGGCAGCAGGAACTGGTCTTCTGGAATCAGCAAGGGAAAGCCTTATTCATAGCTGAAATACCTGAAAATCCTCAAGAAGCCGAAGAGTGGAACTTCCACCCGATCTATAAATACAGCACTGATAGTCAGATGGAACAGCTAGGTCAGGAAGGGCATCCGGGTTGGAAAGATGATAACGAGCACGAGGGACTAGCCAAAGCTGATATCGATGGAGACGGAACAGTGGACATTATCGGTGGTGGTCGCTGGTTTAAACACACGGGTGAGGGAGAGTTTTCCGAAAATATCGTAGATGCCTCTTACGTTTTCACCCGAGCCGTAGCAGGGCAGATTATAGAAGGTGGTCGACCGGAGATTATTTTAGTGGTGGGAGATGGCGTAGCCCCTATGATTCTCTATGAGTATCGTGAAGGAACCTGGCATAAAAATGAGATTGTAGCTAGCCTGAATAATGGTCATACCATTGACCTACTGGACTTCAACCAAGACGGGCATTTGGATCTCTTTTCAGCCGAGATGCGCTTCGGGGAGGGAAATCCTGATTCTAAGATAAGAATACTACTCGGCGATGGGCAGGGAAACTTCAACGAACATGTAGTGGCTACAGGCTACGGCGTACACGAAGGCCGCTTGGTTGATCTGGATGGCGACGGTGATTACGACGTACTAGGTAAACCCTACAGTTGGAAAACCCCCCGGTTAGACGTTTGGATCAACGAAGGCACCTCTCAGCCATGAGAAAGGAGATACTTAGTTCATTGATTACCATTCCCTCTTTGAAAAATGAGGTTAGGGGGTGGTATTGGTCGCTGGATTTTTCGATAATATTCTTTAAAAGAATTAGATATAGAACTAATTTCTATCTTACAACAAGATGCTGGGCACCAATTCCCCTAGCCCCCGTTCCACGGCAGCCTTTCACCAAAGAGGAGAGTTATATTCATCGATTTAGTAGAAAGTTTATCTTTCTTTTTATCAACACACTAATTTTTTTATCCATCTTCAGCAGAGAAGTAATTGCCCTGCCCCAACTGGGAGGGGCTTTCCGCGAGTATAACAGGTTACCTTCACAGGTAAAAGAATCTAATAATTTTTTGCGAGCAGGGGGAAGGCTAGATTATGTAACCAACACCAATCATTTCTCAGTTGAGGCTCATCAGAAAGGATTTATATCACTGATGCACGATCGTGAAACTAACTGGCTACCTGACCAGTCCGAACCGATGAAAGTGTTTGCTCGGATTACTACCCAAGACAGTGTTATCTACGCAACCCCTGCGCTAAAGTCTTTAGAACTACCTCCGCGCGACTTTTCGGTAAAGCTATATAAACCTCAAGATGTTCCTACACAGTGGGTCACCCGCTCGGGCGAGTTTTCCGAACATATCGTTATTTCAAAAGATATTCAGCAGGCAACTAGCTATCAGCTCATCTGGATTAGCTGGAGTCCATGCTACTCCAACGGAATTTTATTCAACGATCATTTAGTATATTCTCGGGAAGACCCCTGCTACGATACAATGCTTCACGTGATTACTCAGGAAGACACGCACGTACTGCAAGCTGGAAAGAACACCATTACTACGTTAAAAACCCCACTTTTTCAAGGGCAAATGGTTCATGGCATGAAAGTACAGTGGCCCTGAATTATGGTAAAAATTCGCTATAACTTACCTCAGAAATAAGAGTCCGTATGAAAAATAATTCCTTGATAAAAATTATAGGTTGGGTAGGCCTTGGGTTGCTTGTTACACTGCTGGTGCAGCAGAAATCATTTGTGGTTCCCACATTAAAGATCGACGTATGGTACGGTACCAATCAATCTTTTGGTCAGCCTGGGTTAGCACAGCAATGGGTGAATGTGCTAGGTAATGTACAACCGGATACTGCTCTTCGAACACTTAGCTATTCTCTCAACGGAGGTCCGTC
>CAKZPJ010000339.1 GCA_937138955.1 uncultured Flammeovirgaceae bacterium
AAGGACGAAGCGGTTCTACCCGAGAGAGCGGCCGAGTTCGTCAGGCTCTGGTAGTAGTGCAATTCACTATTTCCATTGTGATGATTATTGCCACCCTCATCACCTACCAGCAGCTTACTTTTCTCAATGAACAAGAGCTGGGTTATGCCAAAGACCAAGTAGTTTTTCTGGGTTACACCGATGAAATTGCCAAGCGCTACGAAACATTTCATCACGAACTGACTCAGCACCCTGCCATTCTTAATGCTACCCGATCCAGTTTAGTGCCTACCGAGCGGTTAACCGCCTTTCAGGGTACTTCGGTTCAGCAGGGAGATAGTATGGTGACGACCGATGTGGTTATGAAAGACGTGCGAATCGATCACAACTATTTTGATACCTATCAAATTCCCATCGTAAGTGGAAGAAACTTCTCCGAAACTATCGCTTCGGATGATTCTACCAACTTTATTATCAATGAAACGGCGGCTCGTATGGTGGGTTGGAATAACGAAGAAGCCATTGGTCAAACTCTCAAAAATGGAAATACCACCGGTACCATTGTTGGAGTGGTGCAGGACTTTCACTTTGAATCGTTGCACCAACCCATTGTACCCGTAGTCTTTCACGGGCAGCATATGTTTCACGATGTATCGGTATTAGTATCGAGAGATGATATGCCGGGAGCACTGGCGCACATGGAAGCCGTGTGGAAACAATTTGAGCCGCAACACCAGTTTGACTACCTTTTTTTGAACGAACACTACCAGCAACTCTACGATAGTGAGCAAAGTCAAAGCGAGCTATTTATCATTTTTGCTGGACTGGCGATTTTTATTGCGGCGATGGGATTATTTGGGTTAGCAACCTTCAGTACGCTCCAGCGCACCAAAGAAGTAAGTATCCGAAAAGTACTAGGTGCTCCGGTGGCTAGCATTCTTCGGTTACTGAGTAAAGAAATCTTGGTTCTGGTTATCATTGCCAACGTTATTGCTTGGCCCATTGCCTGGTACTTTATGCGCGAGTGGCTCGGTAGTTTTGCTTACCACATTGAAATGAATCTCCTCACATACTTAGCCGCCGGAATAGTAACGCTTATCATTACGCTTGTCACTATCAGTAGCCAGACTATCAAAACTGCGCTTACGAATCCTGCTACCATACTGCGAAATGATTAGTCAGGATAAAATCTGAACAATGAGTAGATCCGAGCATCCATACCAACCACCTCCCAAGTGGATAGACAGAATCCTCGAACGGTTCTGCGCCCCCGAACTTCTCGAGGAAGTGCTGGGCGACTTGCACGAACGCTACTATTTGCGATTAAAGAAGGATGGGCTTATAAAAGCCCGGAGGAACTACTGGCGAGAGGTACTGGCGTATCTGCGACTTTCTTCCTTCAAGAAACCATCATTTCATTTTACTCTTTTAATTTCTCAGGATATGATTCGTAACTATTTAACGATTGTTCGCCGCAATTTAAGTAATCACAAGACCTTTTCAGCACTCAATATACTCGGGCTGGTGCTAAGTATGACCAGTAGCTTACTTATTTTCCTTTGGATTCAAGATGATCTGGCAGTTGACAATTTCCATGCAGATAATGATCGTTTGTACACTATCTATCAAACCATTGAGGCTAACGGACAGCTAGGAGGCAGTTATTCAACACCCGTTCGCTCAAATGCCGACGGCCCATACTTGCCAATAGAGGGTATGGCTGATGCAGTGCCTGAAATTGAGAATATGGTGTATTATGCTACGGGTTACGAGCTTCCTTGGGGACATCCCGAGACATTTCAGGTTGGGGATAATATCCATAAGTTGGAAGGTTCTCGGGCGAGTCAAGCCTTTTTTTCTATGTTTAACTATCCGCTCATTGCCGGAAATGCGAAAACGGCTCTAGCAAAAAAGAACAGCATTGCGATTTCGGAAACAATGGCTCAGTTATTCTTTGACCGTCCGGAAGAAGCAATTGGTCAAAGCATACGATACGAAAACAGGTTAGACTTCGAAGTCACTGCAGTCTTCGAGGATATATCTTCTCAGAGTTCATTACAATTTGAATTCTTGATTGATTGGGAGTCGCAAATGACCCAGTTAGAGTGGGCATCTGGCGTTATGCTTACGACTGTCCGCTTGTCAGAGACTGCCGATATTTATCAAGTAACCGATAAGATTAACCGCTTCCTCCAATCACGATTAGATGATTCAGAAACCGCTAAAACAACGCTTGGGCTTCAGCCATTTACTGATCGCTACCTTCGTGCTAATTTTGCCAATGGGAAACCCCAGGGTGGTCGTATTGAGTACGTAAGAATATTTAGTGGCGTAGCCATTTTTCTGCTAGTCATTGCCTGCATTAACTTCATGAACCTGGCTACCGCCCGTTCAATAAAGCGAGCCCGGGAAGTAGGGGTTCGAAAAGCTATAGGATCTTCACGCATGCATCTTATCTGGCAATTCTTAGGCGAATCTATTCTTCTTTCTCTTCTAGCCCTGATTTTTACTATTGTGCTAGTGCAACTATTACTACCCAGTTTCAACCAGTTTACTACTAAGCATATTACTATACCGATCGAGTCCCCTATTTTCTGGCTACTAGCCGTCGGGCTGATGCTCTTGGTAGGTTTATTGGCGGGAAGTTACCCGGCTCTTTATCTTTCGTCACTGAAACCAGCTCGAGTTTTAAAGGGATCACTGCGGACTTCCCCCAAAGCAATATGGCTTCGCAAAGGGTTGGCTGTTTTTCAGTTTAGCTTATCTATCCTCCTGCTAATCATTACATTGGTAGTTTCCCGCCAAATCAATTATGTGCAGAACAAGCATTTGGGTTATGATCGGGAAAACTTGATTTATACCCGTATTGAGGGCGAACTTAACGAAAAATACGCCGTGCTTAAAGAACAGCTATTGAATATGCCCGGGATTGCAATGGTAGATCGCAGTAGTGAAGCCCCCCACACTATGGGTTTTTTGGTAGATGAAGTAGATGGGTTTAATAATACAGGCACTGGAGAAGATGCTATTAACTGGGAAGGTAAAGAAGCGGGCCAGTCAGTAGCCTTTAAACCCACCTCAGTAGGGTATGACTTTGTGAAGGTCATGAACCTCGAGATTGCAGAAGGAAGAGATTTTTCCAAAAGTTTCTCTACCGATAGCACGGCGTTTCTCATTAATGAAGCAGCGGCCCAAGCCATTGGCATGCAGGCCCCTCTGGGTAAATGGATTTCAGCTTGGGACAAGAAGGGCACTATCGTCGGCGTCCTGAAAGATTATCATACGCATTCGCTACATGAGCCTATCAAACCGTTGATTGTAGACATCAAAGAAGACTTATACTTCGGAGTGATCCTCGTCCGTACTGAACCTGGTAAGACCACCGAGGCACTGGCCAGTATGGAAGAAGTCTTTCGTGAAATCAATCCGAATTATCCGCTGAGTTACCAGTTTATTGATTCGGAATATCAGCAACTCTACCAGACTGAACAGGTGGCCGCAAAGCTCTCTCACGTCTTTGCGGGTATTGCTATTTCCATTTCGTGTTTAGGGTTGCTGGGTTTGGTCATGTTTTCTACTCAGCAGCGGGTGAAGGAAATTGGTATTCGCAAAGTATTAGGAGCCGAAGTAACCCATATTGTTGGATTATTATCCAAAGACTTTCTTCAATCAATTGTAGTTGCCTTCTTGGTGGCTACTCCCATTGCTGTGTACTTACTAAACCAATGGTTAGATAACTTCGCCTATAGAGTACAATTGTCGTGGTGGATTTTTATTGTAGCAGGCGTACTTGCCCTATTAGTTGCATTACTGACCACCGCTTCCCAAACGATCAAAGCCGCCCTTGCTAACCCCGTGGAGTCGCTGCGAAATGAGTGAACAGGAACACCCATATCAACCACCACCCAAATGGGTAGATAAACTCCTTGAGCGATTCTGCACTCCGGAACTCTTAGAAGCTGTTTGAGTTATATTGTTTGATTTATTAGGAGAGATTTTTTTGTCAATCTAGGCTCTTTTTGAGTGGCGTA
>CAKZPJ010000340.1 GCA_937138955.1 uncultured Flammeovirgaceae bacterium
TAACTTCTCAACGAGCCGTACAGCTGATTGAAAATCTATCGGATAAGGAGCTTCAGAAGCAGTATCTACCGGAGCAACGAGCTAAACTAAAAGCTCAATTTAATAACTACCAGCAACAGGGACGCGTTGCTGTGCTAACTTTCCACCCTTCTTTTGCTTACGAGGATTTTGTGGAAGGTATTAAGCCGTTCAAGAATGAACGAAATGATTTGTACTACGATGTGGTAGACGGAGTTTTTAAGCAGATGAGCTATAATGCCGCCTACGCTTTGTACTTAGCCCAGCAGCAACGATCACTAGACATTTTATCAGCTCAGTCCCAGAAAACAAATGAGAAAGCCCTTCTGCATCGTCCATTTGATGCACTTTACTTTGAGTTTGTAGATTACCTCAAACGCATGATGCAGGAAGGCTCGGAAGAAATTACATTTGAAACCAAGCAGGGTAAGGCTATTCAGCTTAGTAACATTAATCAAAATAACACGCTGGCATTTCAGACGTCAGCCGGAGGCAAAACCTACTCGGTCACCAAACAGAGTTTAGCCAAGATGTACCGAGGGTTTTTGGATGTAGAGAGTATCAGTCAGCTTAGTGAAATTAGCGAAGTGGTTGGACGAGGGAATACCTCGGTAATGTGGGCGGCTTTTCATCGTTTGAAAGCTTTTGAAGCAACGCGCTACCGAATTTTTAATTCACTACTAAGCAATCACCAGCTATCGGGAAATTCAGTTTCTGCGGTGCAGTACCGGCAGATGAAACAAGCAGTTCAGCAATTGGATTACAGTCAACTTTCTTCAGCAGACTATCAGCAAGCAGGAAATTTTGTTATTATTATAGATGAGATTAACCGGGGTAATCCAGCGAGCATTTTTGGTGAGCTTATCTCACTAATTGAAGAAGATAAGCGGGCCGGAAAAACCGAAGTTCTACAAACGATCCTCCCCTACTCTCGCGAACCGTTTCGGGTGCCGCCTAACCTGTATATTATTGCTACGATGAACTCGGCTGACCAAAATGTAGATACGCTAGATTTAGCTTTTCGTCGCCGATTTACCTTTCAAGCCATTCACCCCAATCCTACCTTACTAAAGCCTGCTATTACCATTACTATAGAAAATTTAGAGAGTTCTAGTCAAGATAAACTAGCACAAGCTGCGGAGCCTACGACGAATTACGCTCAAAAGATCCACCTAGATAAATTATTGAAAGCGATGAACGGACGTTTGCTGTGGCTTCGAGGTGAAGATTATGAGATCGGACACGCTTACTTGCTACCCGTACTAACAGCTGATCATCCGCTAGAAGCTTTGCAACAAGCAATGTATCAGCGAATTATTCCCCTGTTAGAAGAATACTTTTTTGACGACTGGGAAAAACGAATTGCTGTACTAGGTAACTCATTCGTAGAAGAGCTTACTGGTGAACATCTGTTAATGAATGAAGACTCGGTTTTTCGCTTACCTGAAAAGCGATACCGCTGGCGCAAGTTAAATGATGCGGAATTTTTAGCGGCTATTCAGCGAATATATTAGCATGAGTAAAGCGGTTTTCTCCGTATACGAACAGGCAGTTTTGCCAGTGGGCCAGCAACAAAATGGCTTTACCTTTACTGAAAAGCACCTTCAGGAATTAGCCCAGCTAAAAAGTACACTTCTCGCTGGAATGTACCGCTTGGAGTATCAGTCGGTACGATGGGGCAACTACGTAGGTTTGATAGAGTTACCAGAAGTGATTATTGAAATCTTACCCAAAATTGCCCGATATGACGATATTGATCAGACTCGGATTCGTTGGACTAGTTTGCTACAGCAATTTGATTTCCTCCCCCAGCTAGGTAATCTCAATCCTCAGCTTCTGATGCAGCCCGGCGAGCTAACCGAAACACTGCAACGCGCTTTTATCAATGAAGTACGACTAATTACCCAGCGAGGACTTACTCGCCAGTACCGAAGTCAGCAGGAGCAACAGCCTTTCTTACGAGGTAAGCTGCTGCTTTCTGAACAGATTCGCACCAATCTGGTACAGAAACATCGGTTCTACGTACAGTCGCAAACTCATGTCAGAGATCACCCTTTGAACCAACGCATTAAACAAGCGCTACGGATTGTAGCTAAATCCACCCATAATTCTTCTAGTGTGAATGATTTACTGCGTCACTTTCGATCAGTGAGTGATGTGCCTTTACAAAACTCAGAACCCCAGATTCCACTAATTTGGGTCTCGCCTGACCGGGTCTCGCCTGACCGGGTCTCGCCTGACCGGGTCTCGCCTGACCGAGTTACTCAGCACTACCAACTGGGTTTACGATTAGCTAATTTAATTTGCGGTGGATATTTAGGGGGCACATTTGCCGGACAAGATTTTGGCTTCTCTCTACTGTTTGATATGAGCCGAGTCTTTGAGTTGCTGGTGTATTATTATCTAAAAAAGCTAAGAAGTGAACAAAATTTCAAACTACACTACCAACCCGAACGCACATTCTGGCGCTCAAAAAACCTCCGCCCTGATTTTCTGCTGGACTTGGGTAACAATCAGCGCGTAGTCATTGATACTAAGTGGAAAGTACTCGCCTCGCCTGAACCTCACGACGAAGATTTGCGCCAGGTGTTTGCCTATACCCAGGTTTTTGAAGCAAATCGGGGTATACTGCTCTATCCCCAAATAAGTAATTTATTGGCAAATCAGACTTCTTTCAATCTTACTTCTACCTCTTCTTCCACCGGCGAAATTCATTTTTTATCAATTTTGGAAAATGTCGAGTCTCAGTTGCTCAATATTTTGCTGATATGATAATGCGTACTTTCGCTTACTCATAAAATATTTTACATAAGAATATTTATTACATATCTATTAATAATTATATTAATGGCATAATCCGTGCAATACGTTTGGCAAATAGTATACGCCATGGTAAAATATTGCTGGATACTCTCACTAATCATTAGCTTCTCGCTAGATGGACTTGCTCAAGGTTCCAAGCGCCGACCAGGCGGTGGAGGATTTACCTCTTCCCAGTGGTACGTCGGGATTTCTAGCGGCATAAATCAATTTCAGCCCAAAGTACAAGAAAGTTTTTCTGAGATAGATTATTGGGGGGCTGATGTACTAGAAACGAAAGACTATTCATCTTCAGAGCAGCCAATAGGTTATCATTTAGGGCTTATCACCATTTTTTCTCCTACTAAATTTCTTCAGATAGCCCTTAACCCTTCTTACGCTCAGCAACGCTGGGGTTACCGTACTGAGTACGCTTGGAATGATATTGATAACGAAAATAATTCTTACGAAGTAGATTACAGCCATCAGTATACGTTGCATTATTTGCAGCTACCGCTTACAGCTCGCTACGTTTTTCTGCCTCGCCGTTGGAAACCCTTTATACAAGCCGGAATTCAGTACCAAATGCGGGTAGATGCAACTAAAGAGTTGGTATCAGCTGGTACTGACTTTACTTCGGGCTCACCTATTTCATTGCAGAACGATACTCAGTCTACCACTGCAACTAGCCTGTTTAATAACAGCCAATGGGCTGCCAAGGCTGGGGGAGGAATTTACTATCATTTTACCGGATGTATGGCTGGTATTGAACTTAACTACTACTACGGATTAAACTCAATTGTTAATGACCAGACTCGTTTCTCAGCTACCCGCAACTTTCAGGGATTAGGAAATGCCCTGGATGACATCCGGTTATCCGGTCGGGAAATCACCTTTCAACTGGTATTCCCCATGAAGTACCTAACCAAGAGTTTTTCACCAGTAGTCATGTAAGTAATAACTGACAAGTGATAGTGGAAAGTGGATAGTTATTGATTCACTGTCATTTATCGATTTTCAATTATCAATTTTCCACTATCAACTATCCATTATTCCTCATCAATTTTCAATTATGAAGAAGTATTTGATAATTAAGCTGGTAATAATTATGCTGAATTACGGTTGCAGTTCGGATGAAGAACTGATTGAGCCGAGAAACAGCTTTACGCGCATTTACGAAACGCAGCAGTTCTCAGATCGTTACGAGCCACTAGCCGTTGTGCAGACTGCCGATAGCGGCTACCTTACACTTTCTAAAACTGAACAGTGGAAAGCTCACTTATTCAAATCGAGTGACGAAGGAATAAGTCAGTGGGAAATGACGATGGAGGAAACATTTGTTAACCCTCTCCCCCACTTATTTGCACAAGACTCTGGGTTTGTAATATTCGGAATGAACGAGCTTTCTCAGAGTATGGAGGTGTACGCAGTAAATCCTGTTGCCGGAACGGTTAATCGAATAAATACCATCAGTAATATTAAGTATCCTCTAGCGGCTCACCGCACTGCTGATAACGGCTGGGTTTTTCTGGGCTACGACCGTGAAAGCCGGAGCAGTACTTTACACGCTTACAATAATACTTTTGCTGAAATATGGAGTGAATCTTACGGAGCAGAAGAAGACGTTGAGGAGTATGTGATTAATCATATTGCGGGAGTTGGTTCAGCCCTTCCCTTCTTAGTAGGCACCAATGGAAATCAGGTGTATTTCAATGGTTTTTATAATTATTCATTCTCGCTGGTATTTG
>CAKZPJ010000341.1 GCA_937138955.1 uncultured Flammeovirgaceae bacterium
GATAAAAAAAGTGCGTGTAACTATTTTCCGAGTTTTTACTACTACCACCACTTAGAATAACGAGGATAAATTATATTCCTGAAAGCTGTTTTAACATCTAATTCGTTGTATCCATTAGCAAGCCTCAAATTTCATCAATTTCCGAGTTATGCTTTAGCACTATTGAAATGAGGAAAAGCTCATTTGTCATTAGGTAAGAAATTGATTGTTTTCGCCAATAAATTCTTGTCGCTTCTGCGTATGTTTCCGCTAGCAAGTAAAAGTAGGTAGATGAAATTCAGCTATTACCTCTTATTTTTTTTACGTACTATTCGTGAAGTGTAAGCCAATGTTCTGGAATTGTAATTCTGCTTCAAAAGTTAGTACTTACATAGACAAAGTAACCTAGCTGAGAATGATTAATTGTATTGCTATTGACGATGAACCCTTAGCATTAGACTTGGTAGAAGATTTTGCGGCGAAAGTCCCATTTTTATCGTTAAAAAAATCTTTTAGCAGTGCTTTGGATGCGTTACCGCTACTTAACTCGGAGAAGATTGATTTAATGTTTCTGGACATCCAAATGCCGCAAATTACTGGATTGCAATTTATCAAAAGCTTAGAACATCCGCCTAAAGTAGTTTTTACCACGGCTTATGCTCAACACGCGGTAGAAGGCTTCAACGTAGATGCGGTAGACTACTTACTTAAGCCTTTTACATTTGAGCGCTTTCTAAAGTCGGCTAATAAAGTTCAGCAGGCATTGGCTAGTGAGCAACAAAGCGTCTCTTCTAGCGGAGACTATATTTTTGTAAAGTCGGGGTACGATATGGTAAAGGTTCGGTTTGCCGATATACACTATATTGAAGGGCTAAAAGACTACGTCAAAATTCATACTACTCAAAAGACGATTATCGCATTATTGACGATGAAATCACTAGAATCTTCTCTGCCCGCCGGATTTTTACGAGTACACCGTAGTTATATTATTAATTTTGAACACCTAGAATCGGTTGGTCGTAGAAACCTGATTGTGGCAAAACAAGATATTCCATTAGGAGATATGTATCGAGAGCAATTTATGGCTAAATTGGATCGAAACTAGTTAACCATGAAGTTCTTCTCCCGCATTATCTGCCTTACCTCGTTATGCTTTATTTCTCACTCCCTAATCGCTCAGGATAATCCGTCCGCCAATACCCGTCAGTTGTCGCTTCAGGAGTGCATTGATATAGCCGTTGCCAATAACCTTACCATTCGTACTACCGAGTTAAATGTGTTACAAGATCAGGTGGCGTTGGAACAGTCAAAGGCTGATCTGCTGCCTTCGCTAAACGCGAATACTGGCTTTGGTTATAATGTGGGGCGTTCAATCAATCAGTTCACAAACGAATACGTTGATCAGCCAGTTACCCAGCAAAATATGGGGATTACTGCCGATGTAATACTATTCAATGGTTTCCGGAAGTTAAAAACGATTAAGCGAAACAAGCTGAATCTACTTGATAGCCAGTACGGTCTAAAAGCTCAGCAAAATGAAATAACGTTAGATGTAGTTGAGGCTTACGTCCAGACTTTACTTAACGCCGAGCTGCTTCGCAACGCGCAATTTACATCGCAGTCTACTCAAAGCCAGCTAGAACGCACCCGCCGATTGGTAGACGCCGGAAGTTTACCCATCGGAAATGTGCTTCAACTAGAATCTCAGGCAGCTACCGATGAGCTAAACATCATCAATGCCACCAATAATTTGGCTTTAGCTGAGTTACAGCTTCGTCAGTTACTGCTAATTCCGGAAGATGAGATTATTGAAGTTGAAGAACCAGTCTTCGATTTGCCCGAAAGCATTCAGCTACCCAACAGTGCCTACGAGATTTACCAGCAAAGTGCAATGGATTTGCCACAAATTAAGCAAGCTGAAGCCCAAGTCGATGCTGCTCAGTACGGTATTGCCATTGCTAAGGCCGACTTTTATCCTCGTCTTAATCTGAGCGGTGGATTATTCTCTCAATATTCCAGTATCGCTCCGCCCCAAATACCGGTATCAGGTACTAATAACATTACCCGCGTTTTCCCTACTGAAAACTTTTTAGTGGTACCAGATGGCTTACCTGGTTTTGAAGCGGGTAGCAGAATACCCGTTTTCACCGAAGCTGAATTGCCCGCTGAGTTTACTGATAACACCTATTTAAACCAACTGGATTTCAATTTTCGGCGGTTTGTTCAGCTAAATTTATCGATTCCTATTTTCAATAACTGGCAGGTAAGATCAAACGTTTCTAATGCCCAAATTGGGCTGGAGAATGCTCGCTTGAATGAGGTTAATCAGCGAAATTTACTCCGTCAGACTATTGAGCAGGTATACTTAAATGTTCGTTTTAACGCCCAACAGTACCAGGCGGCGGAGCGTCGAGTGGCTCAGTTTCAGCGAGCCTTCGAAGACACCGAACGGCGTTATCAAGCCCAAGCAATTGATGTTTACGCGTACAACCAAGCCCAAAACGACCTTACTGCAGCTGAAGCTGATGCTTTGCAGACCAAATACAATTACTTACTAAGTTTAAAGGTATTAGATTTCTATTTAGGCAAGCCGCTTACCTTCTAAGTTATGGGTTTTCTGGATATGCTTATTGGTCCGATAGTCCTAGCCCTGGTGCTAGCAATTGCCTTTGCAGTTCGACCTTGGTTTTCTGATCCATTAACTCACCGCTACTTTGTTCCGGCGCTGGGAGTGAAGATATTTGGATCGTTAGCGGTGGGTTTCATCTATCAATTCTACTACGGAGGCGGTAAACCAAGCGGCGATACATTTAACTATTACCAAAACGCTAGTATTGTTTTAGAAGCTTTCTCTGATGACCCAACAGTGGGCTTAAAGCTACTAATGGCCAACGGAGAATACACTCCAGAAATATTCAACTATGCTACTCGTATGTACTGGTTTCGGTCGCCTACCGAATATTTCGTAATTCGCATTATAGCGGTACTGGGCTTGTTTACATTACACTCTTACGCGGCTATCGCCATACTATTTGCTGCTTTGAGTTTTTCGGGAGTGTGGGCGATGTACAGAACATTTTATAAGTTCTATCCGAGTTTACATCGCCTATTGGCCATTGCCGTACTATTTGTGCCCTCAGTAGTTTTTTGGGGTTCGGGGATACTAAAAGATACGATTACGTTAGGTGCTCTCGGCTGGGCTACTTGGGCTATTGTACGCGTATTCTTCGAGCGAAAATCAATGGTTTCCAGTAGTGTGGTACTGCTTCTGGCACTTTATACGATTTACGCCATAAAAATCTACATTGCGCTGTGCTTTTTGCCGGCGGCTTTGCTCTGGGTTTTTATGAGTTATTCTTCGCAAATTTCTTCTACACCTTTGAGGCTAATGATTGCTCCCTTCATTATTGGAATAGCAGTAGCAATCGGCTACTACGCTGTATTGAAAGTAGGAGAGGGGAACAACCGCTATTCTCTTGAAAAAGTATCTGAAACCGCCGAAATTACCGCTCGTTACCTTGCCTATGTTGGTGAAAAACAGGGAGGGTCAGTGTACACCTTAGGCGATTACGATTTTAGTACGACTGGTATGTTACGGAAGTTTCCGTTGGCGGTGAACGTAACCCTGTTTCGTCCGTACCTTTGGGAGGCTTATAATCCGGTAATGCTGTTATCTGCTTTAGAAAGCCTCGCTACTTTGTTAATTACATTGTACGTGTTCATTAAAGCTGGACTATTTCGTTCTTTTTCTCTTATTGGGAGCAACCCGATCATTTTATTTTGCCTGTTGTTCGGGGTGGCATTCTCTTTCGCAGTTGGAATTTCCACCTATAATTTTGGGAGTCTGGTGCGGTACAAGATTCCAATGTTTCCTTTTTACCTCTCTGGATTAATTATACTTTGGCATCACGCAAATGAAGCGAGAAAACCCACTCCAATATCATCAATTCATCAGCCCGAAAGTTTGCCTGCTTAGCATTGTTGGGCTGCTAATTTCATCGATTGGGTTTAGCCAAGGAAGCCGGGTACCGTTAAATAATGATTACTATCATTTGCTCTCCCGTTACGAAATACTCCAGGGCCGACAAGGATTTTCTTTTGATAGTAATGTAAAAACCTACCGACGATCTTTGGTCGGAGTTTGGCTAGACTCTTTGGATGCTTCCAACCTTTCTAGAGCTGATAAATTTAATTTTGACTATCTCGCTAACGACAATTGGCCTTTTTTAGATAGTGGCAGTTCGGCTATCCGAAAACCGATTCTACGCCATCTTTATAAACGCCCGGCTGACTTCTGGCACGTGAAAACAGATGGTCTATTGTTACGTGTTAATCCGGTTCTGTACTTTGGAATAGGAAGCGATCAACGAAGTGGTACTCCTTTCATTAATACTCGCGGAATTCAGGTGGAAGGTACAATTGATGATAAAATTGGCTTCTATACGTATATTGGCGAAAACCAGATGGCACCACCCGGCTTTGCTTATGATTACGTGCAGAGTACGCTCACTTTACCCTATCAAGGTTTTTGGAAAGGATACGGTGATCGCGGAGTAGATTTTTTGACTACTCGCGGACATCTCAACT
>CAKZPJ010000342.1 GCA_937138955.1 uncultured Flammeovirgaceae bacterium
ATGCGCGAACTGAAGGGCTGGGTTGTGCAGGCGCAGGCCATTGAAGGTTTTGAAACGGCCACCGCCCCTATTTACGCCGGAGAGGATAACGTGGTGCAGGGTGGCGTTGATGTTACTACGCTTACCGATGTGGGAGCCGATGCGGTGACTGAAGCCTACGACGAACCACTAACGATGGAAGAAGTAGCAGGACAGAATGGAATCGCTTCACTGTTTATTATGAACTAGCAGAAAGCGAGAGCTTGCTTGTTAAAGGCGTGCGCTGGTATTTGACTGGCGTACGCTTTTTTACTTTGAAGGAACTCAGAATTAGGATTTGATTACTTTCCCCTGAACGTACATTTGATCTAAGGTAGGTGCCTCACTTCCCCCTCGGGGTTCTAAAGTGATAGCAAAGGCAGCAGCTTCACTTATACCAACCGACATAGCTAGTAGCTTCTGATCAGCTGTATCTACCAATCCGGCACTCACTGGTTTTCCATCCACAATTGCCCATAGCTGGTACTGCCGGTCTGGCGGCGGGGTTGGTAGGCTACCCGGATTAAAGTACAGTTGAGATTCAGTTGGATTCCAATATACTTGAGATAAACTACTAGGTGAAACTTCAGTACCCTCCAGCGTAATTAGTTGAAAATCGGGGGAGGTAGCTATCGAAAGGTCATTAGATAACCGATCCGCCCGCTGAGCAGCGGTTTCGTACTGCGTAGCTATTTCTTGGTTCTGCGCTACAACCTCACTAAGTTCTTCCTCAACTCCTTGCCACTGATTATAAAAGTACAGGGCTGCTCCTGAAGAAAGGACAGCTAAAGCTACCGAAGCAGCAATCCCTAGTTGATATGGTAAAATTCTTCGGCGTTTCGCTAACGGTTGTTCTATAGACTCTTGCGGTTCGCTTTTGGATTCAGGGGCAATATTATTCAAAATTTCACCGCGTAAAGAAGCCCGGGGGGCTACAGATGATTGTTGAGCTATTGCCTCGTAGGCAGCTTCTACCCGATGAATCTCTTCTTGTACTTCCGGATGCTGAGATGCCATAGCTTCTACCTCAGCCGCTTCTTCGGCCGAAAGTCCACCAAGGACGTAGATCTCTAAAATACCTGACGCTATGTATTCTGAAGCGTTCAACTAATATTCAATATTTTTCGTAGTTTCATTAATGCAGCCCGTAATCGGGTTTTAACCGTTCCCAATGGAATATTAAATTCTTCAGCAATCTCGGAATGGGTATACCCCTTAAAATACACCAAATGAATGACCATCTGCTGATCTGGGCTAAGATGCTGAAATAACTTCACCAAAGCATGATCTTTGACTTTCTGCTCAACGTACATGCTAGGCGTTATCTTAGATACGGTAATATCCAGTGAATCAGTTTTATTTTTATAAGAAAATTCTTTAGAACGCTTTTTGTCAATAGCCAGATTACGGGTTACATTGAGCATCCAGGTAAATAAACTACCCTTCCTAGAATCATAGGAACTAATGTTGTTCCATATTTTCATAAAAGCATCTTGTAGCACTTCTTCCGCTATTTTCTCTTCAGGAATAATACGACTTACTACCCCGTACAGGGCGGCACTGTAGTGATCGTAAAGGTACGCTAAAGCAGCCCGATCTTTCCGCTTCAGCCGAGAGATTAATTCCGATTCCTCAATATGGTTAGGAGTTGCGATAGAGGTAATAATAGATTTTAAAATTCTAAGAAAGCAACTTTATTGAAATTAACTAACCAAGAAGTGATAAACAATTAGACTTTACGTATCAAATAATACAATCTAACTACCCTATAAATCAAAAAATGTTTCATTCCACCTAACAAAATAAAAGGCTTTGGATTTATGCGTAGTACAAATCCAAAGCCTTTTAGGTAGCGACAATGAGCCATACAGTTAATATCTTAATTTTTGTTAAATTTCGCTCAGAAGAAATTCTTTTTTTCAGTTTTCCTTTGCAATTTTTTAAAGCAGTATGCAGTTTTGCGAATTATCACAGTACTGTGTAAAAACAACTAATAACTACCATTAACCTATACTGGGTATGGACATTCAGATCGATAATCTTTCGAAGTGGTATGGTCCCCAAAAAGCGGTAGACGATATTTCATTTTCGGTAAAAACCGGGGAGATTCTGGGTTTTCTCGGACCTAACGGAGCCGGAAAAACTACCACCATGAAGATGATTACCAATTACATCGCTATCGGTGAAGGTGACGTCAGAGTAGGCGGCACATCAGTGAAAGATGACCCTGGATTTATCAAATCGCATATTGGTTATTTACCGGAAAACAATCCTCTCTACCTGGATATGCCGGTTATTGACTATCTGGAATTTTGTGCGCTACTACAAGGCGTAACTAAAGCTCAGGTAGATGAGCGAATCCGGGAAATGGTACGAGTATGCGGTTTGGATGCTGAAAAACACAAGAAAATTGGTGAGCTTTCTAAAGGCTATCGTCAGCGAGTCGGTTTAGCGCAGGCGATGATCCACGATCCGGAAATTCTGATTCTGGATGAGCCAACGACTGGTTTAGACCCTAATCAGATTGTAGAAATCAGAAAACTGATTCGTGATTTGGGTCAGGCCAAAACGGTAATTCTGAGCACCCACATTCTGCCCGAAGTAGAGGCTACCTGCGACCGTATTCTGATTATCAATAAAGGAAAGATTGTGGCCGATGGCACCGCAACTACCCTTCGTCAGCAAGCTCAAGGGTTAGAAGTAGTGAAAGTCAAAATTGAGGATACTACTGCTAATGAAGCATTAGAAGCCTTGAAAAAACTTCCTTCGGTAGAGCAAGTAGCCTACTTCAATTCGCATCAAGATCAGTTTGAGATCCAGGGGAAACCTGAGACTTCGCCCGCGCGCGACATCTTTAAGCTTTGCGTAGACAAAGGCTGGGTACTCACCGAACTCACCCCAGTTGAAACCAAACTAGAAGATATCTTCCGCGACCTAACCATTAATTGATTAAAAATTATAAACTACTTTCCGATCAACGCCTAATTTTCAATTATCCACTTTCACTTATCAACTTGCATGAGGACTATTTGGATTATAACCCAACGAGAACTACAATCTTTCTTTGACTCGCTAATCGCTTATATTTTGCTAGTAGCATTTTTGGGCTTTAGCGGGTTCTTCACTTGGCTCTACGGTTCCGATGTGTTCTTTGTCGGCCAAGCCAGTATGCAGTCGTTCTTCAGTATCGCTTACTGGACGCTCTTCTTCTTTATCCCTGCTCTCACCATGCGGATGCTAGCCGAAGAAAAACGCGCGGGCACAATTGAGTTACTGTTGACCAAATCGGTTACCGACCGACAGTTGGTGATTGGGAAATTCTTAGCCTGTTTACTACTGATTGCCATTGCTCTACTCTTCACCCTACCCTACTACTTCACCATCAATAGTTTGGGCGAAGTAGACCACGGAGCTATTTGGTGTGGCTACCTGGGACTAATCCTGATGAGCGCAGTGTACATTAGCATTGGGATTTTTACCAGTAGCACTACCAACAATCAGATTGTAGCTTTTCTCAGTGCGTTGTTTATTGGCCTGTTTTTCCATATTATTTTTGATGTACTCGCCAGCAGTTTTACCGGAACGATGGGCGAAGTATTCAGTACGTTAAGTTTATCTACTCACTACGAGTCACTAACCCGGGGTGTTATCGATACTAAAGACCTGATCTACTTCTTATCCATCATTGTCCTCGGTATAGTCCTCTCCGAAGTAAGCCTATCCAAACGAAACTTAGTGTAAGCCATCAGTCATCAAAAATATGCAACGCAAAAGCTCTCTTTATACATCGGTAGCCCTGATCATTGGAATTCTTATTCTAGCGAATCTGCTTTCGTCCGATTATTTTCTGCGGCTAGATTTTACTGAAGACCAACGCTATACGTTGAGCCAAGCTACCGAAGATATTCTAGGTGAATTAGTCGAACCGATTACCGTCACGGCTTATTTCTCGGAGGATTTGCCACCCGATATTGCCCGAACAAAATCTGATTTTCGGGACATGCTGGTGGAGTACGCCAATACCTCCGACAATATGGTAGTCTACGAATTCGTCAACCCGAATGATGACCCAGAAATTGAGCAGGAAGCCCTGCAAAACGGTATTTCGCCAGTGCTGGTTAATGTACGCGATCAAGACGAAGTGAGTCAGAAGCGAGCCTTTTTGGGCGCGGTTATTCAAATGGGCGAAGAGCAGGAAGTGATCCCTTTTGTTCAGCCAGGGGCCGCGATGGAATACACACTATCTACCAGTATTAAAAAAATATCAGCGGTAGATAAGCCTTCTATCGGAATCTTGCAGGGGCACGGTGAGCCATCAATTAACGCCCTTCCGCAGGTAGCAAATGAACTCTTCATACTTTACAGTGCGGAAGATCTAACGCTGACCGATACCACCGGTATTCCCACTAAGTTTAAAACCATTGCGATCCTCGCCCCTACTGACTCCTTTCCCGACAGTCATTTGGCGCAACTGGATGCTTTCCTGGCTCGGGGTGGTAATATTATGCTGGCTTATGACCGAGTGGAAGGTGATTTGCAAAATGCCTACGGACGAGTAGTAAATACCGGCTTAGAAAGCTGGCTGGCCGACAAAGGAGTGCAGGTGGAAGAGAATTTTGTGGTAGATGCTAATTGTGGTGCAGTTACCGTTCAGCAACAACAAGGGCCTTTTACCATGAACACCCAAGTATCGTTTCCTTATTTACCGATTGTCAGCAACTTTACCGAGCACCCGATCAGTGCCGGACTAGAAGCGGTGATTATGCCCTTCGTGAGTTCGCTGGCTTACACCGGATCGCAGGACTCCAGCAATACCGTAAAATTTACTCCACTAGCGAGATCATCGGCCCAATCAGGAACCGTTCCAGCTCCAGCCTACTTTGACATTAATAAACAATGGACCGAGAATGATTTTCCATTGGAAGCCTTGCCAGTAGCAGCGGCACTGGAAGGAACGATTGAAGGAAATACCGAAGCCAAAATGGTGGTGGTGGCTGACGGCGGATTTGCTACCCAGGGTAGCGGTCAAGGCGGGGATAACGTAAGTCTGCTAGTGAACAGTATCGACTGGCTCTCGGACGATACCGGGCTGATTGAACTTCGAACCAAAGGGGTTACTTCCCGTCCGCTCGAGCAGGTAGAAGATGCTACTAAATCGCTAATCAAGTACGCTAACTTCTTGATTCCTATTTTATTGGTGGTGGGCTACGGTGTGGTTCGCTTCCAGATGAAACGAAATGCTCGACAAAAACGAATGCAAGAAAGCTATGCATAAACCGTATAATAATAAGATTCTGTCAATCACTTTTGGAGTACTATTAGTACTCTATCTCGCTACTCAATTTCTGGACGGCGAGGCCAATGAACGTAACTTCCGCACTGATCTGGTCGCGATGGATACCGCTTCGGTTAGCCGGATTGTGCTAAACCCTAAAGAAAGCGAAGAAGTGGTTTTCACCCAGCAGGAAGAATTTTGGCAAGTGTCGCAGAGTGGTAAAACCGCTGAAGCTGACCAGCAAGCCGTACAGAGCTTACTAGGAACACTCTTGCAACTGGAACCTCAACGATTAGCTGCCCGCTCCGAAGATAAATGGAATACTTTTGAAGTAACCGATTCACTGGGTAGCCGAGTGCAGGCCTACAATGGCGAGAATTTATTGGCGGATGTATACGTGGGTAAGTTCAGCATCCAGCAGATGCCTCAGCAACCCATGCAACCAGGAATGCCACCCATGCAGCAGCAACGCCCTAAGGCTACCTCCTACGTTCGCCTAGCGAATGAAGCGGAAGTATACGCAGTAGATGGCTTTCTAACGACCTCTTTCAATCGGCAGTTTAATAGTTGGCGCGACCGTAATTTTTTGCAACTGAAGAAAGAAAACATCTCCCGCATTTCCTTCCAGTATCCCGCCGACAGCAGCTTCACGCTCGCTCTGGCCGATAGCGTCTGGACAATCAATGGTACTCCCACCGATTCCGCCCAAACCGCTCAGCACCTCAACCAGATTACTAA
>CAKZPJ010000343.1 GCA_937138955.1 uncultured Flammeovirgaceae bacterium
GCAAATGATGCGATAAAATCACTGAGTCGCACTTATTTTCTCAACCAAGATGCGACGCAGGAATATCAGGAGGACAATCAGAATTACAGCGATAATTTTAATCATCGGCTGAATATGCGGATGACCTACAAGATTGATTCTCGCAATTCTCTTATTATTCAGCCTCGAGTTAGTTTTCAGCAGAATCAGAGTACTTCGTTTCAAACCGGAGCAACTGAGCAATCAGAAAGGTTATTGAATCAAACCAATAACTCATCTGGCTCCGATATTGGTGGTTATAATTTCGCTAACAATTTGCTGTTTCGCCATCGTTTTGAGAAACGTGGACGTACTATCTCCGCTCGACTGCGGACTACCGTAAATCAGCAAGATGGATTCCAGACACTTTTGGCGGAGAACCGCTCGTTTGGCATGAACCAAAGCCTAAACGATACCATTAATCAGGAAACAGACTTTGTGCGGGATGGCTGGAATGTGGGAGGTAATTTGACTTATACTGAACCTTTGGGGCCGGGGATGGTGCAAATTACGGCTGAAACCAATCGTCAGCGAGAGTTTTCCGATAAGAAAACCTTTGATTTTAACGAGACACTGCAAGAACACACGTTGCTAGACTCAGCGTTGAGTAACGAATTCGCTAGTATTTATCAGACCCATGCTGTAGGAACTGGCTACCGTATGTTCAGCAACGGGCTGATGGGAATGGTGCGGGTGAAGTATCAATGGGCTAGTTTACAGAGCGATCAGGTTTTTCCGGCTGAAAGTTATATTGATCGTGATTTCGCTGATTTGCTCCCCTCAGTTATGTTGCGCTATAAAATTAGCGACAGCAAGAATATTCGGCTGTTTTATCGCACGAGCACTCAAGCGCCTTCGGTAACCCAGCTGCAAGATGTGATTGACAATAGTAACCCGTTACAATTGACAGTGGGTAACTCTGCTTTGGATCAAGAATATCGTCATAATTTGTTTTTGCGCTATTCTTCAGTTAACGCTGATAGGTCGAACACTTTTTTCGTTTTATTAGCCGGATCGATAACGGATAACTACGTCGGAAACTCTACGCTGATTGCTGCCCAGGATACGCTAATTGGAGGAAGTGTTTTGCTTGCGCAGGGCGGTCAACTTACCCGAGCTATTAATATTGGACAGCAGCGAAATATTCGCACGTTTATCACCTACGGGCAACCTATCAATTGGCTGAAGAGTAACTTGAACATCAACCTTTCTGGAAATATCGCTCAAACTCCTGGACTAATCAACGAACAGCGAAACGATGCAACGAATAGTACCGCAGGGCTAGGGCTGACACTCAGTAGTAACATTAGCGAAAATGTCGATTTCACTATATCGTCTACTTCAAACTACAATTGGGTAAGCAATTCAATTCGCAGTGAACTGAACGACCAGTTCGTTAACCAGAGTACCAACGGTGAACTGACCTGGATTTTTGGAAAAGGACTTGTATTTAGAACTCAACTGAACCATCAGCTGTATTCAGGGCTTTCGGCTGGTTTCGATCAGAATTTTGTGCTCTGGAATATGAGTGTAGGGAAGAAGTTTCTAAAAGACCGTCGGGGCGAATTGCAATTATCGGTCTTTGACTTGCTAAAGCAAAACCAAAGCGTACAGCGAAACATCACTGAGTCGTATATTGAAGATGCCCAAACCCAAGTTTTGCAGCAGTATTTCATGTTGACTTTCACTTATCAGGTACGGAATTTCAAATTGTAGCAAGTTGAATGAGGAGACAAAGAAATAGAAAAGCGTAAAATTACTATTTTCGGGGCATGAATTACTTATCTCGCTATCTGTTCGGATTAATTTTTATTCTTCTTCTTGCCCAGTGTGCCACCCGCCCCGGAGTTCGCAGTCGCGAGTTAAAAGGTTTGATTAACGAATCGCCGGTTTTTCAACGTAGTTTTACGGGCTTTGCCCTGTACGATACTGAACGAGGTGAAATGGTATACGAGTATCAGTCGGACAAATATTATACTCCGGCTTCTAACACGAAAATTTTTACGTTGTACGCTGGATTGAAAATGCTGGGGGATTCTATTCCGGCTTTGCAATATAGAGTGCAGAACGATTCCCTTTTCTTGACCGGAACCGGTGATCCCACTTTTCTACATCCTGATATTCGAAGCATTGATACTACTTATGATAATCAAGTGTATCAGTTTCTTCGAGAAAGCGATTATAAAATGGCGTACGTAGAACGACCTACTGCCGATGATTACTTTGGGCCAGGTTGGGCTTGGGGAGATTATAATTACTACTATTCTTCTGAAAAATCGGTGTTTCCGATGTACGCCAACGTGGTTCGTTTTCAGTTTAGAGAAAATATCGCCAAACCGTTTCCGTATC
Organism: uncultured Flammeovirgaceae bacterium; assembly: GCA_937138955.1. Taxonomy (GTDB): domain Bacteria; phylum Bacteroidota; class Bacteroidia; order Cytophagales; family Cyclobacteriaceae; genus Tunicatimonas. The sequence continues at coordinate 2,368 of CAKZPJ010000343.1, forward strand.
CGAATTACTTTAACAGTTTCGTACAAGGCTTTCCCGACGCTAACCAGAAGTCCTTTTTGCTGCGCGACCGCCACGAGAATACCTTTCGCTACGGCACTAAACCGGATACACTGGCATTTGCGCGGGACGTGCCGTTTATTCAATCAACTTCGCTAACAGTGGATTTACTGCAAGATACCTTGAAGCAGCGAGTGCAGCAGCTATCGGACTACTCGGAAGGTTTTACTGATACACTTTACAGTCTTCCGGCAGATAGTATTTATAAACGGATGATACAACCGAGCGATAACTTTGTAGCTGAGCAGTTATTACTGGTGTGTTCTTCTACTTTGCAAGATACGCTCAGCTCAGATTGGGCGATTGATTACGTGACTGAAAATTATTTATCTGATTTACCGGATGAGCCGATTTGGGTAGATGGTTCGGGTCTATCGCGTTATAATCTGCAAACTCCTCGCAGTATCGTTGCTTTACTCCGAAAGGTAGATGATGAACTATCGGATGAACGAATTAAAACTATCTTTCCGGCCGGAGGTATTTCTGGTACTATCGAGAATTGGTACGGAAATCCGGGTGGTGAACCCTATGTGTTTGCCAAAACTGGTACGTTGAGCAACAAACATGCCCTCAGTGGATTTTTATTTACGCGTTCAGGAAAGAAGTTAATCTTCAGCTTCATGCATAATAATTATATCACTTCATCGTCGGTGCTAAAGGTAGAAATGGAACAGATTCTGCGGAAACTGTACGAAGAGTATTAAGTTATAGTTTTCTTTATCAAATAGCTGATAATGCTTCCTGATGAGCTAGTTCGTATTCAATGTTAAATAAGCTATCCATTTTCGCTACTAACTCCCGATTTTCTACCGAAGCTGCTAGGTTATTCATTTCATCAGGATCAGTTTGATGGTCGTACAGTTCTTGTGCTACTACCTTTTGAGCTGTTCTTTCTTGCCAGCGAACGTAGCGGTAGCGATCGGTACGCATAGCGTAGCCCATCAAAGGGTTACCGCCGTTGCCACGAGGGTACTGACTCCAAGCAGCCGTTTTAATGGATTGGTTGGAATTTGCGATGAGCGGCAGCATACTTCTTCCTTGCAAATGAGTTGGTGCAGATAAGCCAGCTAGCTCGCATAGGGTGGGATAAATATCTACCGACTCTACCAGCGCATCACTTTTTTGACCGTTAGTTTTCCCGGGAACTTTAACGATAAGCGGAATGCGGGTGTCGTATTCGTAATTAGAATGCTTACACCAACTGCCGTATTCACCTAGTTTCCAGCCGTGATCACCCCAGAGTACTACTACCGTGTTTTCAGCGAGGTTAAGTTCATCCAGTTTGCTAAGTAGCTGTCCAACTAAATCATCAATGTAGGTAACCGAGGCGTAGTAGCCATGAATAAGATTTCGCGATTTCTCGTCAGATAAGTATCCCTTCGGAGGAATGCCGTGGTACTTCCGTAGTTCACCAAAGTTTGCCATCGAAAATTCTGGGCTACCCTGGGGAGCCATTCGGTCAGGAATAGTAAGATTGGCTGAATCGTACATATCCCAGTACCGCTGAGGAGCTACGAACGGAAGATGAGGTTTCACCAATCCTACGGCCATAAAAAATGTAGTATCTTGTAATACTTCTAGCCTTTCCATGGCATAGCTTATTGATCGGTTGTCGGCTAGTTGCCTTTCTGGTACCGAAGTTGCGTAATAAGGAATTCTTTTACCGTCAATTTGGGGGTAGCTGCCTTCTAGACCGACAGTATCGCCTCGGTTAACAGGTTCGGCCCTCAGTGTACTTGATGAAGGAAACCATGACTCTCGACTCCAAGACAAGGAATCGTCGCGATTTCCGTGGCCCCGATGGTATATCTTACCAATACTTTCCGATTGGTAGCCGTTGTTTTTAAAATGCTGTGGCAGCGTAACTACACCCGGTACCGAATCTCGGAAAAAAGTGTTCAAATTGTATACGCCAATAGCATCGGGCCGGAGTCCAGTCATAACCCCATTGCGAGAGGGCGCACACACCGCCTGCTGCACGTAGGCTCGAGTAAGCATCAGACCTTGATCGGCCAGATAATCAATGTTGGGTGAAATAATCTGGGATTCGCCGTAGCAAGCTAACTGGGGGCGAAGGTCATCGATAGCAATAAATAGCACATTGTATTTCGTCTGTACTGACGAGGAAGACTGCTCGGGTTGAGGCTGGCAAGAAAAAATCAACCAGCCGAAGAAAACAAGTAAGGCATTGGCCCAGCACCTTCTGTGAATTAGTAGATAGGTCATGGCAAGTAGTTTTAGAGCAAGATACACTTTATATTATTGAATAGGGGTGAGAGAATGACTAAACGAAGTGTACTGTATTCTATCATTCAGCCACCTCATTATTCAATCAGTTTATTAATTTAATAATCATCCTTTCAGCGAACAGAGAATCAAACTGGTCTATGCGAAAGTCAGGTTAGTCTTATTTTCAGGTATTGCTTTCTATGCTTTCGTATTTTAAAGCATGGCTGCTGGAATTCCGTTTCAACTGAATGTATCGCAGAGAAAGGAGATAATCTTTCACTTTTTAGGCTGGTTAGCATTTTTTGCGTTACTGGTTGCCGTATTTGCCTGGCCATACCCTAATCCCTTTCCGGTTTTACGGATTTCTTTGGTAATGTTCGTTCTCATCGGATTCTATTATACCAACACCTCTGTACTTATCCCGCAACTGCTGGCCCGGAAAAAGGTGTATTTGTACATAGCAGCGGTGCTAGCTTGTATCGTAACGGTAAATTTCTGGGATTTATGGGTACAGCGAACGTTGAATACGGCATTTTACAACGAACACGGTTGGTACCAGAGAGCGGTTATCCAACGGTCCACCCTACTTAGTATGTTGGTACTGGCAGTTAGTGGTGGGCTCAAGATGACTCAGGAGTGGTTTAAAACTGAGCGGCAGAAGAACCGAATGGAAAAAGAAAAGATAGCATCGGAGTTAGCCTTGCTAAAGTCACAAATCAATCCTCACTCGCTGTTCAATAATTTGAATAGCATCTACTCTCTATCGGTTCGGAAGTCAGAAGATGCCCCCAAAGCAATTGTCAAGCTTTCAGAAATGATGCGCTACATTTTATACGATTCTAGTGCCGAGCAAATCAGCCTGGAACAGGAGATAGATCATCTACACAACTTTCTGGATTTACAACGGCTACGAATCCACCGGGAAGCTCATTTATTTTTTGAAACATCAGGTGGGTGGCAAGGTAAAATGATTGCCCCAATGTTGCTGGAGCCTTTTGTAGAAAATGCCTTTAAACACGGAAATATTCATCAGGCGGGGGCGGAGATCAATATCTTACTGAAAGTAGAAAAGGAGCAACTTTGGTTTAGAGTCAAAAATACTCTGAGTAGTCAGGTTCAGCAGAAAGATGTTTATTCGGGTATTGGTCTGGTTAACATTCGAAAGCGACTTGATCTGTTGTACCCAAGACGATATAATTTACAGGTGGAACCTCGGGAAGATGTGTTTATTGCCGAGTTAAACCTCCAACTCACCTCTTAATCGCTTAGTTAAGGAACGATGGAATAATAAAGTACTCAGATTGAACGCCGGAATTTTAGGGCGGAACCAGGCGCGAAAACTGAGCATAGCCAAGCTCTGTGAGGCTTTTCGTA
>CAKZPJ010000344.1 GCA_937138955.1 uncultured Flammeovirgaceae bacterium
TGCTTCTTACTTATTGAGTGCTTCCATTATGAACGCCCCGGCGGCAATTGTCATTGCAAAAATTCTAGTACCCGAAACCCAACCCGATAAAATACGGTCAGAACTTAATGTAAGTGGCGAGAACTTAGGAGTAAATGTAATTGATGCGCTTTCTCGGGGAGCGGCGGAAGGACTGAAACTAGCGTTGAATGTAGGGGGAATGCTGCTGGCATTTATTGCCGTGATTGCGGCTATCAACTATTTTTTGTCGGGAGTAATTGGTGAGCTAACGGGTCTAAATCAGTTTGTCATTCAGAGTACGGGTGGCACATTCGATGAATTTTCGCTAGAATATTTACTAGGGCAGTTATTTCGAGGGTTTGCCTTCATTATGGGAGTAGATTGGAATCAGACCCTACAGGTGGGTAGTTTGCTGGGGCAGAAAACAGTAATCAACGAGTTTGTGGCGTATCTAAGTCTGTCAGAAATGAAGGCGGCGGGTGGCTTAGACGGACGAGCACTGGTGATTGCTACCTACGCGCTCTGCGGTTTTTCTAATTTTAGTTCTATTGCCATTCAGATTGGCGGCATTGGTAGTTTAGCCCCTGAACAGCAGGGAAACCTCTCTAAACTAGGCATGTGGGCATTGATGGCTGCTACCTTTGCCTGTATGATGACCGCCACCATTGCCGGAATGCTCGTGAACTACTAAGCGTTTTCTTTTATTCGCGCCCGTTTCTTCCACCGAAGCCGTTTTCTGAGATTTTTCACCCTGACCTTTCGCGACTCTAGAACGTCTTCTTCGGGCGGATTCCCTAGCAGAAAACCGTAGGGATGTAAAGGAGGAACCGTATCAAAAATGACTTTGGTTATAGCCAGTATAGGTATAGAAAGAATCATACCGATAGCCCCCCAGATCATTCCCCCGAAGAAGAGAGCTAAAATAGCCGCAAAAGGGTTGATGCTTACCCGCCCTCCTACCACATTGGGCGTAATAAAATTACCTTCCAGAAATTGTACCGCCCAGAAGATAAGCGCAACACCTACCGGGTACCAAATAGAGTCTTTGGTAGCCAGAGCAAATAGTATGGGTAGCAACGAACCAATAAATACTCCGATATAAGGAATAATGGTAAGCACGGCTGCTAGAGCACCGAAAAATACAGCGTGCTCAATTCCCAATATCATGAGACCGGTAGTATTTAGAACGCCAATAATTAGAATCACTGTGAACAATCCCAGAATATAGCTACGTACCACTTTTTCTATTTTAACTACGGTTTTGCCTAGCACTTTATGATTTGCCGAAGAGAATAACCGATATAGAAAATCAAGAAAAAACTTCCGATAGTAAAGGAAAAAGAATAATGAAATCATTGCTAAAAAGAAGGCGGTGAAAAACCCGGCAGTAGCCGAAACTGTGCGGGTCAAAAAGGAAGTGCTGCCTCGCAATAAGCTGGTGATAGAGTCTTTTAGGTAATTAGTCTGCTCCTGGGGTGCTATACCAATAGTATTCTCCAGCCATACCGAACTTTGGTCAATTACTTGATTAAACTTGGTTTCAATAGTATTGATATCTCGACTAATACTTCGTACTTGAGCTGAAAAAAAATAGGATAGTCCGGCAATTACTAGTATGACAAACACGATAGAGAGTACCGAACTAATACCTCGCGGAATTCTCAGTCGCTCTAACCGGGCGCTGACCGGGTGCAACAGCAATGCTAAAATGAGTGCCGTAAGTAATGGGCTGAAAATAGATTTGGCAACAATAAGCACGTAAATAGTGAGAACTACAGCAGCTAATACAATGAGATATTTGACGTAACCAGGAAGTTGAACCATAATAAACTAGAGAAGAAAGTAAGTTAAGTACTATAACGTAGGGCTACTCGATTAGTTAGAATCAAGAAGCTTTCTGAGTTCTGTGTTTAAAGTATCCAAGTAGATACGAAACTGTAGATTAGAGCACATTAACACTGTAACACTTAAACATTTTCAGTAATGAAATTCTATATTTGCAGCTTCTCAAAATGGGCAGGCAATTGCCTTAATGATTAAACTGTTCTGTATGCCAACTTTAGCAAATTTTATAAAGGAACTCCGCTGGCGGGGTATGATCCATGATATGACTCCCGGTACTGAGGAGCAACTCGCTAAAGAGAAGACATTGGGCTACATTGGGTTTGACCCAACGGCTAAGTCGCTCCATATTGGTAATTTGGCTACGGTAATGCTGCTAGTGCATATGCAAAGAAGCGGACACCAACCAATTGCTCTAGTAGGAGGAGCTACTGGTATGGTTGGCGACCCTTCGGGAAAATCAGCCGAACGTAATTTGTTGGATGAAGATACCCTGCGGGAGAACCAAGCCGGAGTGCGAAAGCAACTAGAGAAATTCTTGGATTTTGATGTTGCTGCTGAAAATCAAGCCGTTTTAGTAAACAACTACGACTGGTTCGGAAAAATTGGGTTTCTAGAATTCTTGCGAGATGCCGGTAAGCATTTAACCGTCAACTATATGATGGCGAAAGATTCGGTGAAAAAACGATTAGAAACCGGACTTTCGTTTACTGAGTTTTCGTACCAACTGCTACAGGGTTACGATTTCTATCATCTGTACCAACACCACGGAGTAAAACTTCAAATGGGTGGGTCTGATCAGTGGGGTAACATCACCACGGGAACGGAGTTTATTCGCCGAAAGGCATCGGGAGATGCATTTGCCTTAACGGCTCCGCTTATCACCAAATCCGACGGAACCAAGTTCGGTAAATCCGAATCAGGCAACGTATGGCTAGATGCTGATATGACTTCCCCCTATAAATTCTATCAGTTCTGGTTGAATGTAGCTGATGATGATTTGTCGCGTTTACTACGGGTATTCTCGCTTAAAAATCAGGAAGAAGTTGAGGCATTGGAACAGATGCCTAATCCGAATGAAGCCAAGCGGGCGTTAGCCGAAGAGTTGACAACGCGTATTCACTCGGCAGAAGATTTTGAGAATGCTCGCGATGCTTCTTCTATTTTATTCGGAAAAGCCGCTTTGGAGAAGATTCAGCGCATTGACGAAAGAACGTTGCTGGAAGTTTTTGAAGGCTTACCGCAAGAAACCATTTCCTGTAGTGAATACGAAGAGACTAGCAATGTAGTAGACTTACTATCCGAAACTACCCACCAACTGGTATTTAAATCAAAAGGTGAAGCTCGGCGAATGATTCAGCAGGGGGGAGTGAGTATCAATAAAGAAAAAATTGCCTCGCCGGAAGCTGAAGCCAACTTTTCGCTATTGCAAAACAAATACTTGCTCATTCAGCGTGGCAAGAAAAATCACTTTTTGGTTCGGGTGGAAGACTAAGCTCAACTCGAGAAATCTGCTAACCTACGTGGCTATCAGAGTTGTTTTGAGAATACTCTTTTCTCCGTAAAGTACGTTATTACGAGTGAAACGAAGGCAACAAAAGCACCTGTTGCTTGTCCAGCTCCAGCATTAATGTGAGCCGAGGCTGCTAGAACTACGTAAAAAAAAACCAGTGTAGGCCTATTCTTTTAGAAGCTGTTTGAGTTGTTACTTCGTGCTACAAACACGCCTTTTGGGCTACC
>CAKZPJ010000345.1 GCA_937138955.1 uncultured Flammeovirgaceae bacterium
GCTGCAACCGTAGTGGCTATCGGGACAAGCTAGTGTCTCTAAACTGTGGAAGTGGCAACGGTCAGTTTGCTTTCTTCCCTAATCCTACCAACCAGTACTTTGATGTGGCCCATGCCGAAAATAATCAGCCAGTACTTAATAAGGGTACCTACCGTGCCAGTAGTTCTGAAAAGCTCCAAGATGAGGTAAAACTAGAACTGTATAACCCTCAAAATGCAAAGTTAAAGACCGTGCGGAATAAGAAAAAAGTCAATCGGTTTATGGTAGATCATCTAACGCCCGGTATTTACGTGCTGCATATTCACTACCAAGGGGAAGTATATCAGGAGAAGGTAGCCATCAAGACGGAGTAGCAAGTTAGCTTCGCTTATTTTGATAAGTTTTATTCATAATACAACATCTGAAGGTCAACGCTGTTTTCTCTGGCCACTCTACCATTGGGGTCTATCTTTTTTATCAGTTCGCCTAGACGCTTCAAGGTATCGGCAAACTCTAAGTGATAGTCCTCGTGCAGTTTCTCAATCATACCTACAATTTTTCCCGCTCGTTTTACTACGTAAGGGGTAAATTTTACCATTTTCCGGGGTGGGGCATTCACTAGCTTTTTTATGTTCGGTTCTAGCAGAGAAACTAGCATATCCAGTTGTAGCTCAATTTCACCAATCTTATCTTTGGTGATGCTGCGGTAGTCGTTAATCATTCCGCTGCAATCCCGCATTTCCATCATCAAATACCCAGGGCTGTAGTAATGTCCTGGATAGTAACTGGCTCGGCGATGAATATAGTTTTTCACTTCTTCCTTACGTTCTTGCGTGGCACCTTCACCCTCCAGTAGCTTGAATTGTAGTTGGTTGAGTAGATTCAGGTCTTTGGCGATTAACCGAAGTAAAAGTCTATCTTTCTCCTTTTCCGGCATCTCAACAATTGCCTGTTTTAGCTCTTTCTCGATTTTTACCATAACAAAATCCCCCTAACCCCCTTTTTCAAAGGGGGAATATATGGTATACTTTCAGATTGATGTTTATTTATCAAGCTATACCTCTTTTAGAAATGTTCCTGAGCACAGCGTATAAGTAGAAAACCGAAACTAGTTGTTTTCAGCTCTTTATATTTTGTGAATGTGCGTTTAAATTATCATTCCCGCCCCAACCGTTTCGTTAGTAAACTCATCTACAAGGATTACACTTCCAGTATCTCGGTTGGTTTTATAACTATCGTACAGTAGGGGAGTAGTCGTTCGGATGCTGATTCGGCCAATGTCGTTTAGTCCAATCTCGGTGTCATCTTCCATCCGATGCAGGGTATTGATATTCACTTTGTACTTCACCTCTTTTACAATACAACGAGCATCTTTGGTCGTATGCTTGAGCGCGTATTTCCCACGGGGTGTCAACTTCTTCTCGTTGAGCCAGCAGACCATTAGATCAATATCTTGCCCTACTTTCGGCTGATTATCCGGTTTAGCAATCATATCTCCCCGGGTAGTATCAATGTCATCTTTCAGTGTCATAGAAACCGACATAGGCGGAAAGGCCTCTTCTAGTTCTCCGTCAATGGTAGCAATGGAAGCAATTTTAGTGGTAAGGCCCGACGGAAGTATAATTACTTCATCACCGGGTTTAAAAACCCCTCCGGCTATTCGTCCGGCATAGCCTCGGTAATCATGGAAATCATCCGACTGCGGGCGAATAACTCGTTGTACCGGAAACCGGCTATCTACAAAATTATAGTCGCTGGAAATTTGAACGGTCTCCAGGGTATATAGTAAACTACTTCCTTCGTACCACGGCATATCTTCTGACTTGTGCACCACATTATCTCCCTTCAGCGCACTAATCGGGATATATCGAATATCGGGAATGTCTAGCTTGGAACTGAATTCCTTGAAATCCTGCTGAATTTTCTCAAACTGCTCCTGACCATAGTCAACTAAATCCATCTTATTTACGCACAGAATCAGATGCTGAATTCGTAATAAAGACGCAATAAAAGCGTGGCGACAAGTTTGTTCAACCACCCCGTGGCGCGCATCCACTAATACAATAGCTAAGTTAGCGGTAGAGGCACCCGTTACCATATTACGAGTATACTGAATGTGCCCCGGAGTATCGGCAATAATGAATTTACGCTTAGGCGTAGCAAAAT
>CAKZPJ010000346.1 GCA_937138955.1 uncultured Flammeovirgaceae bacterium
ATTATTATAATATGTACCAAGATGAAGATCAACTGCTGGATCGACAGAAACGGTTCTACGGAATGATCACCAACGTTGACGATAACCTAAAGCGGTTGGAGGAACATTTAGAGAGCCTGGGACTTACGGAAAATACCATTCTTATCTTTATGACCGATAATGGTACCGCTGCCGGGTTTACGGTAAATGATAGTCAAGAATACGGATACAATGCCGGACTTCGGGGCACCAAAGGTAGTGAGTACGAAGGCGGTCACCGGGTACCCTTTGCCATTCGTTGGCCCGATGGGAATATAGCGGGTGGTAAAGAGTTAGGTCAGCTACTTGCCCACATTGATCTTCTACCGACCTTGGTTGATCTAGCCGATTTATCATGGACTGGCCAGGAAAGTGTAGACGGTAAAAGCTTTGCCCCTTTGCTACAAAATGAAAATGAGAACTGGGAAGATCGTACGCTAATCGTAGATTCTCAGCGAGTACTCAGTTTGGTCAAGTGGCGAAAATCGGCCGTTATGGATGCTACTTGGCGGTTAGTGAACGGGAAGGAGCTTTATAATATCAAAAAGAATCTAAGTCAAACGAAGGATGTGGCGGCCGATAACCCAGAAGTGGTAGCTCGGCTGCGAGAGAGTTACGAACGATGGTGGGGCTCACTACAGGAGCAAAAAGTGAACGAGCGTTATGCGTACATCAAAGCCGGAACCAAGTACGAGAATCCGCTTCGGATTAGTTCTCACGATATGCATATCTACCCCTATAAAAATGCCTGGCATCAGCACGGGGCACTAAACGCTACGCAAGGCAAGGGGCTGCTAAAAGTTGAGATTGCCCGGGAAGGTAACTACCTAATTAGCCTTCGGCGGTATCCCCGAGAAAGTGGGCTATCTTTTAATCAAAATGTACCTGCCAAAGCAGAAACTTTAGAGGTTAATCGAGCCATGCCCGAAAGTAATAATACGATTACCATGAAGGAAGCCACCCTCTATTTAGGAGAAATTGACGAGACCAAGCCCATTGCGAGTAATGATGGGGAAGTGAATTTCGAGGCGCATATCCCCGCTGGGAAATACGACATGGTGGCTACTTTAAGTGATGATGAGGGTCGGGTGTACCCCGCCTATTATGTTTATATTGAACGAATTGATGACTAATTGGAAAAAGCGATAATCAAAAATTTTGCCGATAACCGAGTGCTCAAGATCGTAGCCACGTACCTATTACTGATAAGCTGGTTGGGAAGCTGTCAGATGGAAGAGTCAGAAAGTTATATTAGACCGAACATAGTATTCCTAATGGCTGACGACCAGCGGGCGGATGCTTTTGGGTTTAGGGGAAATGAACACATAATTACTCCTCATTTAGATAGTCTAGCAGCAGACGGAGTAATATTTAACAATGCTTATCACGTGGCACCGATTTGTATGCCCAGCCGTACTTCCGTCATGACGGGGCAATACTTAGGCACCCACCGATCAGGATTTGATCGACCAACAAACTACATCCTGACCGAAGAGGAGTTTAAAACGAGCTACCCGGTTGTGTTGCGAGACAACGGCTATTTTACCGGATTTATCGGAAAGTTTGGCTTTGCAGTTGGGCGAGAAGAAAAGGTTATAAATAATAATTATCAGGACGAAAACGCATACATGCCCATCCATCATTTTGATGTTTGGAACGGCTTTCCGGGGCAGGGCAGCTACTTTCCCCAAGAAGGGAAATTTAATGGCTACGAAAATAAGGGTAACGCCTCGCACCTGACTGAGTTCATGGGCGACCAAGCCACCGTGTTCTTTCAGAAGGCTAAAGATTCGGGTAAGCCCTTCTGTCTATCAATAAGCTTTAAAGCTCCGCATGCTCCCTTTACCCCCTCGCAAGAATTTAGAGAGAAGTACGAGAGTCGGGCAGTTCCCCGAATGAGGAACGATTCTCCCGAGTACTATGCCAAATTGCCCGAAGTAGTACAAGAGAAGAGCCGAAACGCTCGCTGGTACTTTGGAAGAACGGAAGATTACTACGGAAAGAAGTTGGGCTACCGCCACGACTGGCACATTGAAGTAGACAGTATTTATCAGGAATTTATTAAAAACTACTATGCCCTAATCTCGGGAGTTGACCATACGGTGGGTAGATTACGAAGCGAACTGAAACGCTTGAGTTTAGACCAAAACACCGTCATCATATATACTTCCGATAACGGCTTTTTCGCCGGTTCCAAACAACTAATGGGCAAAGCCTTGATGTACGAAGAATCTGCTAGAGCTCCGATGATTGTATACGACCCTACGCTAGCCATTAATGGAGAAATGAGAGCAGAAGAGGGGTTGATTTCTCACGTGGATATTGCCCCCAGCATACTAGATATAGCCGGAATTGAAGTGCCGAAAAATTATCCAGGAAGCAGCTTCATGCCAATCGTCCACGATGAGAAAGAAGCTATTCACGAAGCAGTGTACGGTGAGAATAATTATGATGATGGCTATCCACTTTCTTCCGAAGTAGAAAACCCAGAGCAGTATCAATCCATTCGCTCCAAGTTTGTTAGAACTCCTGACTATAAGTTTATCCGATACCAAGAGAATCATCCAGTCGTTGAGCATCTCTACAAGATAGACGAAGACCCACTGGAGTCAAATGATCTTATTAATGATCCCGACTACACTGATATAGCCAAGGAGTTGAGAACAATGCTCAATGACTTTGAGAAAACGCACGTGAATCTTGAGAATGAAAACGCGCCTCAGTAAAAGTTTACTTTTACCAAGTTATCATAATAATAAAATAGAATCCCTATCGAAAGTATGGGTCATCGTTGTATCTTCTGCTTATATTCGCCCGGGGTCATTCCCGTGACTTTACGAAAGTGGCGATGAAAGTTAGAAACATTGTTGTATCCATTGGAGAAGCAACACTGCGTAGTGTTATAGTCTCCTTCAATCAGCATTTTACAAGCGTTAGCTATACGCACTTCAATGAGAAAATTAGAGAAAGTTTTCAGCGTTCGTTGTTTAAAAAATCGGCAAAATGCCGTGGGTGACATGTTCACTTTAGACGAAATTTCATTCAAAGTAATCTTCTCGTGAAAGTTAGCCATCACGTGTTCATATATAATATTTATCTTTCGGTTAGCTTCGGAAACGGAGTGTAAAGGAATGCTATTTTTTGATATCAAGAACAGATCATCTGCTTTTGAAATTTGATTTAGTATTCCTATAAATTTTAGAAAGCAATCAAAATTGCTAAGATTCAACATCTTCTCCATTCCTTTGTGTACTTTACTAGCTACCTTTCCGTCTAATTTTATTCCGTAGGCAGAATAATCGAGAAGCTTTTGTAAAGAGCTAGCTTCGGGCAGCACATTGAAAATTGCCGTTAATGTATCCTGACTAAAAAATATTGAGATAGCTCGGGCGTGTAGTTGGGGGTTACGGTAATAGTTCTCATTGTTTCTCAATACATGCGGAACATTCTTACCGATAAGCAAAGCATCCCCTTTACTGAAATCAGTAATCGTTTCGCCCAGAAAAACCTGACCATCCCCTTCTAAAATGTAGGTTAACTGGCAGTCTTCGTGGAAGTGAACCGGCTCAAAGAAAAAGTTCAGATCCCAATACTCTATCCGTAGTGATTCTTTATCAGATCTGGGTATCTTAAAGTAAAGCGGTTCCATAGTAGTAGCCAAAGTATACCTTTTGTGGGAAACACGCAAAATATCAGAGTGTTGCTCGCTCTACTCAAGCTACCACACTAAGGTAGTTTAACATTAAATAGATCTCCTCATGTTTATACGCTATTTTTTCGCTTCTACACCACCTCTGTATTAAATTGTTCTTTCGTTAAGAATTAGCTTTATTACCGATAAGGCCATACACAAATACTTTGTTAACAACCGAATTTATCAATAATGCCAATTTAGGAGATCAAAATCCTGGTTATTAATGGAGCGACAGCTAAGAAACATTTTACTAATGCTTTTATCATCCGCTTGCTGTTTTTGTAGCAGCCCGGCGGATGATAAGCAAAAGAGTAAAGGGAATGAGCAAACTGTTCCTGAACAACCTAATATTGTTCTAATTATGGCCGATGACCTCGGCTATAATGATCTGGGTTGCTACGGAAACACGACAATCAATACACCCAATATCGATGCGCTAGCCTCAGCGGGATTGAGGTTAACCAATTACCATTCCAATGGAGTAGTCTGTAGCCCTACCCGAGCCGCCTTATTGACTGGTCTGTATCCGCAAGAAGCGGGAGTGGAAGGCGTAGTAACCGCTAAAAGCCATCGGGATGTAGGGATGGATCTAGATCATTATACCTTAGCAGAATTTTTAAAAGACGCGGGTTATGCTACGGCGATCTTTGGCAAGTGGCATTTAGGGTATCAAGCTAAGTACGGTCCTTTAGCTCAAGGATTTGATCACTTTAAAGGCTTTGTAAGTGGTAATATTGACTACGTTAGTCATATTGATCAGGAAGGTTACGAAGACTGGTGGCAGGGTAACGAGCTTCAGCCCGAAGCGGGTTACCTAACCGAATTAGTTACCGATCATGGGATTGATTTTATTAAATCACATCAAGACTCCTCTTTCTTTTTGTATCTTCCCCACGGCGCGCCCCATTATCCGTACCAAGGACCAAGCGATGAAGCCGAGCGAACTATTGGCGGCGACTTTGAAGTAGGCGGTAAAAGAGAAGATAAAGAAGTAGCTTATAAGGAGATGGTTGAGTCGTTAGATAAAAATGTAGGCCGGATCGTACAAATGTTGGAAGAAGAAAAGCTGCTAGATAATACCCTCATCATCTTTTGTTCAGACAATGGTGCTACTCCGAAGGTAGGTTCTAACAATCCATATCGGGGACACAAAAGCCAGGTATACGAAGGCGGGCATAGAGTTCCGGCCGTCTTCTACTGGAAAGGCAAATTAAACCAATCAGTTAGTGATCAATTAGTGATGTCAATGGATCTTTTTCCCACCATTGCCAATTTGGTTAAAGAAGAGCCCGTAGTTACGGACAATTACTCGGGCATCAGTATCGCTGACCTCTTGCTTAATAAGCAAGGAGAGTTGGTAAACAATGCCCGGACGGTTTTCTGGAGATTTAAAAACCAAAAGGCCGCTACGAAAGAACCATGGAAAGTAGTGATCACTCCGAGTAGCTCCGAGCTTTTTAATCTGGTTGACGATCCGTCGGAAACCATCAACCTTAAAGATAGCTTTCCCGAAATCTTCGTAGATTTAAACGAATCCCTGGAAAACTGGGAGAGCAGTCTCACTGAAGAACTAATTTCACAATAACTTCCCAACCTATGATCAAATATATAGTACTAGCCGGCTATTTATTATTTCCTACAGTATCCAACCATTTATTCGCCCAAAGTGCCCAGCCCAATATCATCTATATTTTGGCGGATGATTTGGGCTACGGCGATGTCTCATTTTTCAATGAAGATTCGAAAATTACCACTCCAGCTATAGATAATTTGGCCGAAAGAGGAGTTGCCTTTACCGATGCCCACACTAGTTCCGCCGTTTGTACGCCTACCCGCTACGGTATTCTTACCGGGAGATACAACTGGCGTTCTACCTTGAAAAAATCGGTGCTAGGTGGATATTCAAAAGCCCTGATTGAACCCGAGCGTATGACCGTAGCCGAGCTACTCCAACAAAATGGCTACCATACAGCCTTCGTAGGGAAATGGCATTTGGGCTGGGACTGGAGCTTGGGAGAACGAGACGAAAGCATCAACTCTCTAAATACCAATCCTCCCATTGATTTTACTCAGCCTATTGAAAATGGTCCCGATACGCAGGGCTTTGACTATTCGTTTGGTTTCAATGGTTCCCTAGATATGCCGCCTTATGTCTATGTGGAAGACAGTCGGGCAACTTCTACCGTGATTGATACCACCCAAAATGCTGATTATAAAGGTTTCTGGAGAAAAGGCCCTACCGCCGAAGATTTCAATCATACTTTAACTTTGGATGATTTAACCGAAAAAGCAGTTAGTTACATCAATGAGCAGGCTAATAGTCCCGCACCCTTTTTCTTGTACTTTGCCCTTCCGGCTCCGCATACGCCTATTCTGCCTACGACCGAATTTCTAGGAAAAAGCAATACCAACTTCTACGGTGATTTTGTGCTCCAAGTAGATGATGTGGTTCGCAGAGTGGTTGAAGCACTGGAGCAGCAGGGAGTCCGGGAGAACACTATGATCATTTTCACTAGCGATAACGGTTGCTCACCCCGAGCTGATTTTGAGGAACTCGCTACTATAGGGCATGATCCCAGCTATGTTTTTAGAGGACATAAAGCCGATATTTACGAAGGCGGTCATCGGGTTCCGTTTATCGTAAACTGGACGGGCGAAATAGATAACCCAGTGGTTAGCGATGAGGTAATCTGCACCACTGATTTTATGGCTACCTGTGCTGATATTCTAGAGGTTTCACTACCTGACGATGCCGCGGAGGATAGTTACAGTTTGTTGCCGATACTACAGCAAGAAAATTTAGACTCCCCTCTGAGAGAAGCTACCGTCCATCATTCCATTGAGGGACGCTTTGCGATCAGAAAAAATGACTGGAAGCTCATTTTGTGGCCTGGCTCAGGGGGGTGGAGCGCGCCCCGGTCCGGAGAAGCCTTGCAAGGATTGGAAGCTATGCAACTGTATAATCTGGCCGAAGATATTGCCGAGCAGGAAAACTTATATAATGAGTATCCCGAAGTAGTAAAATCTTTGACCGAACTATTAATTAACTATATCGAGAAGGGACGAAGTACACCTGGCGAACCACAGAGCAATGACGGTCCCACTGTTTGGGAGCAACTAGACTGGATGGATGCAGCCAATGCAAATTAGTTGGTGATGACCTTAGATGAAATAGATAATAGAATAAATAGAGCAACTACTTTTTATCTATTAAACACTTTAGGTTGCCTTTTAGCCTTCCTAACTATTTTATCCTGTTCTTCTGAACAAGAAGTTGGTAAAAAACCTAATATCATCATAATTCTAGCGGATGACATGGGCTACGGTGACCTGTCCTGCTATAACGTAGAGGCCAAATTCCAAACACCACACATTGATCGCTTGGCAAGCGAAGGAATGCTGTTTACCGACGCCCATTCTCCCTCTGCCGTATGTACCCCAACCCGCTACAGTATTCTGACCGGAAGGTACGCCTGGCGAAGTCGATTGAAGAAATGGGTACTCTGGGAATGGGACTCACCACTTATTGAGCCGGAACATACGACGCTAGCCAAATTCTTACAACAGCAAAATTACACCACCGCTGCGATTGGCAAATGGCACTTGGGCTGGAACTGGCCGACGATGGACAGTGTAACGGCTAAAGAAGTAAATGGAGAGAATGTAGACTATAACCAGCCGATTCTTGGTGGACCACTTAGCTACGGATTTGATTACTATTTTGGTGATGACGTACCCAACTTTCCTCCCTACACTTTTATAGAAAATGACCGAGTAGTAAAGGTTCCTACTAAGGATAAACCGGACACTATGTTTGGCAAAGCCGGTAAAATGGCTTCGGGTTGGAAACTTGAGAACGTGATGCCAAGCATCACCGAAAAAGCAGTTACTTATATTCGCGATCAAAAAAACTCAACTGACCAGCCTTTCTTTTTATATTTTGCCCTGACCGCCCCGCACACCCCTATAGTCCCTACCCTCGATTTTAAAGATAAAAGCACGGTAGGTCTCTACGGGGATTTTGTGTTGGAAGTAGACTGGTCGGTAGGTCAACTGGTAGAAGCCCTGGAGCAAAGCGGGCAACGAGAAAACACGATTATCTTTTTCACGAGTGATAATGGCTCTCCCGCTCGAGATGGTACGGATCAATCGGGAGCCATTGGTTCGGTGATGACTAACTTTGGACATTACCCCAACGGTAATCTAAGGGGGCTGAAAGCAGATATTTGGGAGGGAGGGCACCGAGTACCATTTATGGTTAGTGGGAATAATGGAATTAAGAAAGGACAAGTTAATGATGACCTAGTGTCAAGTATAGATCTCTATCAGACGATTGCTGATCTATTAAAAACACCTTTTCCGGGGGATGAAAAAGCGCAGGAAGATAGTTACAGCATACTTTCCCTACTAAAGGGGAAAGAAGATGATGCACTTAAAAATAGAAGTTTGATCCATCATTCGGGTACTGGCGTATTCGCCATCAGAAAAGGGTCCTGGAAGCTGATACTTTCAGATATTTCCGGTGGCTTCAGTGATAACCTGAATCCCAACGGCTACGGAATTGTAACTGAAGGTCAACTTTACAATCTTGAAAATGACTTTGGCGAAAATGAAAACCTGTACGATACTCGACCTGATAAAGTCGCGGAATTGAAGAGTTTACTTGCTGATATCCACTAGTTTATTATCTTACCTATTCAAGAGAAAATACCCTGAAAAGACAGTAGAAGAGAAAAGGTTAGCCGAAAGCCAACGCCCTTCTTTACAAAATACATCTTTTAAAAGTAAACTGCTGAGACCATGAAGCTTAACTATGCGCTAGTGTTTTCGATAACTGTTCACCTTTTGGTTACTGCCTGCGCTAACAAAAGAAATGATATAGTGAAGGAAAGAAAGCCTCCTAATATTGTATTGATCATCTCCGATGACCAAAACTGGACGGACTATGAATTTATGGGCCACGAGCATATTGAGACTCCACGCTTGAACCAGTTGGCATCAGAAGGGCTGACATTTACTTACGGTTATAGTACGGCCCCCTTATGCAGCCCCTCCTTAGCATCTATCATCACCGGATTATACCCCTCTCAACACGGCATATTAGGCAACGATCCGGTCTTTGACGCTGAGCATAAAAAAAATAGTTCGCGGTTAGTTAAGCGGATGGAGACGTATAAGAATTATATCGCCGATTTTAGGGAAATTAGCACCATTGCCGACCTTTTACAGCCCAAAGGGTATACTTCCCTCCAAACAGGGAAATGGTGGCTCGGAAACTACGTGAACGGTGGATTTGACCAGGGTATGACCCACGGCGACCCTACCCGAGGTGGGCGTCATGGCGATGAAGGGTTAACTATCGGGCGAGAAGGAATGGATGTAGTATATAATTTTATTGATAGCGCCCAAACCAATGACCAACCTTTTTTCGTGTGGTACGCCCCGTTTTTGCCGCATGCCCCTCATAATCCACCCGACAGTATTAGAGAAAAATACCTGGAAGTTGCCCCCACGGAAGCGGTAGCCAACTATTGGGCTATGTGCGAGTGGTTTGATACTACTTGCGGTCAATTAATGGACTATGTTGATGATAAAGGATTAAGTGAAAATACTTTATTCGTGTATGTTACCGATAACGGTTGGATACAGGATCCGGATAGGCCCAATAGATACGCCCCTCGCTCAAAAAGAGAACCCTACGAAGGGGGTATTCGTACCCCCATGATGTTCCGATGGTTGGGCACCATTGAACCCGCGATGGATACGATAACCGCGGTAAGCAGCATTGATATTGCTACGACTATACTGGGGGTGAATGGTATAGAACCTACCAAACCAATGCCGGGCGTAAATGTGCTCAATAGTGAGTTGCTAAATGCACGCGATCCGATTTTTGCTGAAACCTACGCCCACGATTTCTCTACGATTGACTCCAGTCTCTACTACCGAGTTGCCATTGATTTACCCTATAAGTTAATTATTCCCGATGAAAAGAACAGACCCAATGCTGAAGTTGAGTTGTTTAACATTCAGAATGACCCGTACGAAAATGAAAATCTAGCTGAATCGAACCCTGAGATTGTAATTGATCTTAAAATGAAAATCGAGTCTTGGTGGAAGCCTATCTGAGTGCCCGTCATCCCGATGGCTACTCTACCCCAAAACGCTACATCAAAGAGTTAAAAAATACTTTATATCAATCATTCCATGAAAAAAAGATACTTCATTGCGATAGGAATCTTGCTA
>CAKZPJ010000347.1 GCA_937138955.1 uncultured Flammeovirgaceae bacterium
ACTTCGCCCTTGGAGAACTCGCCCTCTATTTTGGTAACCCCTACTAGCAGTAGACTATTGGCCTGCTTTTGCTGGGTAAGTGCTTGATAGGCTCCATCGTTTACGTGGATACTACCTTGCTGAGCATTTTCGGCTTGTCCAATCCAGCGCTTCACCGGAGAAACTTTGCGGTTAGGTAAAAAATGCGTTCCAACTTTCTGGTTATTAACAATTTGCAATAAAACATTATCGGTCTGCCCATTGGCAATATGCACTCCAATACCCAGGTCAGCGAGCTTACGAGCAATCCGGCTTTTAGTACGCATACCACCCCGTCCGAAATTCGATTTTTCAGCTGAGATAAGGGCATTGAGCTGTTGCTGCGGAGTAATTTCAGAGATAAGCTGCGCTCCATCCTGACTGGGAGGCTGATCATAGATACCATCAACATTCGTCAGAATAATTAGTCGTTGAGCGTCCATCATAGAAGCTAACAGACCCGCCAGTTCATCATTATCGGTAAACATTAGTTCTGTCACCGACACCACATCATTCTCGTTTACAATCGGTAGTACTTGGTGTTGAAGAATACCGTCTAAGCAGTTGCGGATGTTCAAATAGTGCCGGCGGCTACGAAAGTCTTCTTTGGTAACCAAAATTTGAGCGCAAGTTGTATCATGCTCTTCAAACAGACTGCGGTACACCTGCATAAGTTGTGCTTGGCCTACTGCTGCTAGTACTTGGCGTTGGATAACCGGATCAGCTTTCTGACCGGGAGTTACCTGCTGACGTCCGGCCGTGACTGCCCCCGATGATACTAATAGCACATCATAGCCCTGCTGGCGTAGATCGGTCATTTGCTGTACCAGCGAACTGAGCAATAACATATTTAATGAACCGTCGGATTGGGCGATTACATTTGAACCTATTTTGACAATTAGTACAGGGCGATCCACTTTTTAGTAGTAAAAGCTTTTATAACGTATTTTCTTGCAAGCTACTTGCTATTGATAAAACCAGCAAAAAAAATAACCAACCTCTAAAAGAGATTGGTTATTCGCGTATGAGACGTAATTCTACCTTCCTACTAAATCTATTTACCTATGAGATATTCTGTTCCTTAATTTGATTGTGGTTACTAATATTCTTTTGCCGATCTGCAATGTTTATTAATTAGTAGAGCTACCCTACCAAATGTCATCACTGAATTGAAAGTTTTTTCAGTTTTTTTGAAAAAGGGCCAAATAGTGCGTACAACGACAAGCAAACTAGTGATTATCAACAACGATCTTGTGAGGTGAATTCTTACCAGTCCATCCTTCCCTTACTGAAGAACCACCGCGATCTACTGGGCTATAACTTACAAAAGGGGTGAGTGTAATATATGTAAGCCGATAAAGATGATTAACATTATCTATTTCTTGCGAATAGCCGTTACGTTCAATTTCTACAAGTACTCCCGGATAAAATGGCGCAATGGGTGAATCAATCGCCCGTAAGTAAGCACCTACCTGGTACCCTACTTGTGGTTGAACATTGCCAACCAAGTGTTGACTGCGAACAGTGTTGAGCGTAGTACCACCGTACACGAAGATTTGAGCAGATACTGCTGAAGGCAATAATAGAAATACTGACAACCAACTTAACAATCGCATAAGAACCTATTGACTCAAACCAGAGACGCAGATTGTAGTATGAAAGTTGGAAGCCGTTTCAGAAAAATTTCCTTAGGTAAGATAATCAGTTTATCACGCCCAACCCTTTCCTTTGCGGTGCTTCTTCTTGTTCTTCTTACCGAAGTTGCCTTCCTGTTTTTTGCGGGGGCCATCCGAACTGGCTTTCTGTACTAACGCTAACTGTCCGGCAAAAGTAGTCCCTTCAAAGGCGGGTTCAATTGCTGATTCATGCTTACGGTCAATCTCGAACATGGTGAAGTTCTTTTCAATATCAATCTTACCGATGCGGATGGATGAATCGTTGGTGTGCTCATTAATTAAACCCATCAGCCGAGCGGGATTCATTTTATGCTTGCTGCCCACGTTAATGTAGAATTTGGTAAAGTCGGTGCTATTCCTTCGCTCCTTTACTCGGTCGCTCTGCCGACCATTACGATCGCGGTCACGCCCGCTCTTGCGTTCATCGGCTTTCACATTCAAGTCGGGAGCTTTTTCGTAGTAAGATAAAAAGCGGTTAAACTCAATTGATACAAAGCGTTTGATCAAATCCTCCCGGCTCATCCAATCTAGCTTTTTGTAGATAACAGGTAGATAGGAGTCAATCTGCTCATCGTTCACTTCAATATGTTCAATACGGTCTACCAAGTGGAAGAGCTGCTTCTCACAAATCTCTCGTCCTGTAGGTACGGGTTTTCGTTCGAAAGAAACCTTAGCGGTTCGCTCAATCTGCTTGATACGCCCGGTCTCCCGGCGGTGCACAATGGCGATAGACGTTCCGGTTCGTCCGGCTCGGCCAGTTCGGCCACTACGGTGGGTATACACTTCAATATCGTCGGGCAAGTTGTAATTGATAACGTGGCTCAGATCGTTTACATCCAGTCCTCGCGCCGCTACATCGGTCGCTACCAGCATATTCAGCTGTTTCTTCCGAAAGCGCCCCATTACGTAATCACGCTGCGCTTGAGATAGGTCACCGTGCAGGGCATCGGCATTATAGCCGTCGGCACCTAATTTTGCGGCCACATCTTTAGTCTCTTGCCGAGTTCGGCAAAATACAATACCGTAGATTTCGGGATATAAGTCGGCGATCCGCTTCAGAGCGGCATAACGGTCTTTGGCGTTCACCATGTAGTACACATGCTTCACCGTGCTAGCACCCGCATTCCGCGAGCCTACCGAGATCTCCGCTGGATTATTTGTGAAGCGTCCGGCAATAGAGCGGGGCATGGTTGCCGAAAACAGTAGCGTTTGCCGTTCTTCGGGGGTTTGATCCACAATCGCTTCCAGTTCTTCCTTAAAACCCATGGAAAGCATCTCATCGGCTTCGTCTAGCACTAAGCGTTCTACTGCATCTAATTTTAGTATTCTTCGCCGGATTAAATCATGCACACGTCCTGGAGTCCCCACAACAATTTGTACCCCTTTTTTAAGTTGACGGATTTGTTGATCCATGCTGGCTCCGCCGTAGACCGCCGCTACCCGAACTTTAGGTAAAAATTTAGCTAGATCATCAAGGTCGCGCGTAATTTGCAAACAAAGTTCTCGTGTAGGGCAGAGCACTAGAGCTTGCACCTGCGAAGCATCTTCGCTTACTAAGTGTAATAGTGGCAACCCAAAAGCCGCAGTTTTTCCGGTTCCAGTCTGAGCTAAAGCCACTAAATCGCGGTGTTCGGAAATAAGCACTGGAATCGCCTGCTTTTGGATAGGAGTAGGTTCGGTGAAGCCCAGTGCATCTGTAGCTTGTAATAATTCGGGACGAAGCCCCATTTCTTGAAAAGTCATATGAAATTAATATTCTCAGCAATCCACTGGGTTGCCGAAGAGCGATGAATGTACAGCTAAAACGATGAGCGGGAAATCAGTGGGTTTACTTACGTCAGCCAAATAATGTCGCAAAGGTACAACCATTATTAGCAAATTTGCGACCTTTGATAAGAATACTTAAGCCGATAAAGTTCCTGATGCGAAAGATTGTTTTGTACAGTGCCTCGAGCCTAGATGGTTTTGTTGCCCATCTCGATGGCTCGATAGATTGGCTGTTTGCCGATACGGATGAAGATTATGGCTATGCTGATTTTATTCAGCGAGTTGATACCACGCTAATGGGCAACCATACCTACCAGCAAATCCTTACTTTCGGCGATTTTCCGTATGCCGAAAAAACGAACTACGTATTCACCCGCAATACTAATGTTAAGGAAGATACTTACATACAGTTTATTCATGAAGACTTAGCAGGATTCGGCAAAAAGCTTAAACAGCAAGCGGGCGATGATATTTGGCTAGTTGGGGGTGGTCAGATTAATACCGTATTCCTCAATGCTGGACTGATTGACGAAATGATTTTATCCGTTCATCCGATTATACTAGGTTCAGGCATTCCGCTGTTTGAGGGTAATCCATCTACGACAAAATTTAGTCTACAACATACCCAAGCCTTTGATAGCGGTTTGGTACAGTTAACTTATCAGCATAGCTAAAACCAAGCAGTTGTGACTACGTTTAGAAGATAGTAATTGGTAGACCGGACTATGAAGGCAACTGCGGCAATCCGTTGTATGAACTCGCTGGGAAAGCAGCGTACTCCATTTTTATTTATCACGAACTTTTTGGGAACAAATACTCAGGTGTTTCCTCTATCAGATATCAACCCTGAGCAATTGCTATTCAATATACAAGGAGTCACGAACGCTCCTGCAAGATCCTTTTCAGACACTTCCGTAGAACTGGAGAAGTTTCCAGTAGATTTTGCTATTTACCAGTCTGTTTTTGAGCAAGTGCAGTACCATATTCAGCGAGGCGATACTTATTTGGTCAATCTGAGTTTTGAGACTCCTATTACGCTGAATCTATCGTTAAAGGAAGTATTCTACCGCAGCCAAGCTCGCTATAAACTTTTGCTCAATAATCAATGGGTAACGTTCTCACCGGAAGCTTTCTGCCAAATTGATCAAGCTGGGGTAATTCGTACCTTTCCCATGAAGGGGACCATTGATGCTTCTTTACCGAATGCTCAAACTAGATTAGTAAACGATACCAAAGAGCAAGCTGAACACACCACCGTCGTAGATTTATTACGAAATGACTTAAGACAAATTGCTAGCAATGTTA
>CAKZPJ010000348.1 GCA_937138955.1 uncultured Flammeovirgaceae bacterium
TCCTTTTCCAAATGCGCGCGCAAGTTAGTCAACAAACCATAGATTTCAAACCCTAAGAAGGCTAAATACAAAACCGCAAAATTGATGACGAACGTAATTCGGTCGGGCACTTCATGCATGAGTGCGAAGAATATGATTGTTACACTAATAAGTAGGCGAAAAACGGTGGTAGCCAGATAGGTTAGAATCATCTGCTGCTGATCTTTCTGCAAAGCCCAGAAGGTTACTATCGCGGCTAATCCATTTACTACTAAAAAGAAGGGAATCCAGTAAATAGCGGTCGGGTGCAGATACGGTACTTGAAGTTGCTGTAATCCGAAGATGATAGCAGCCAGTACAATAGCCAATAGTACCAACTGAGTTAGGTGAGAGCGAGGCATGAGAACTTATTCGTTTTTGGGCAAGCCGCGGATCAATGCGTATAGGGAGGCAGCAAACGCTAATAGACCAAAGAGCACTACAAAAATAGGGAAACGATTATTTAAAGAATCATCTAGACGCATTCCACCCCAGACGGCCAGTCCCATTACGGCAATCATCTGAAAGGCTAGTCCAGAGTACTTAATATACGCGCTAAATTGTTCGTGATTGGGCTTCTTCTGATTCTGATTCTGATTCGGGTTCGACGTATTCGTCAGTGGTTTCTTCGAGTTCATCGGTGTAGGACAGGTCGCTTTCACTCACTGAAACTCCCATACGGCACGAACCGTTGAAGGTAGCTCCAGCTTCTACAATGAGTTTATTAGTAGTAATATCACCGTGGATAACGGCAGTAGGCTTCAGCGTAAGAAGCTCGCCCACTTCAATAGATCCTTGAATCTCTCCAGCAATAATAGCATTTTCAGCCATAACCTTGCCTTCAACGTAAGAAGATGAACCCAGTGCTACTTTAGCCTGACAGTTCACGTTTCCTTTCACCTCGCCTTCTACGCTAATGTTGCCGGTGGTGATAATATCTCCTTGAATGGTGGTACCTTTACCAATATTACTGGTGCTGCTTGAATCTTCCACTTTAGGTTTTTTATCTTGATTGTTGCTAAACATATCGGGTTGAAAGTTTAAAATGATACAAATTCTTCAGGGTTCATGGGGTTTCCGTTATACCACAACTCGAAGTGTAGATGAGGTCCGGTAGTCAGTTCGCCAGTGTTTCCAATGATGGCAACCACATCGCCGGCACTTACAAAATCGCCCGTTTTCTTGAGCAAGCTGGAATTATGTTTATATACGGATATCACATTACTTCGGTGCTGTACCGTAATTACATAACCAGCGTCTTGCGTCCACGAAGCCATAATCACCGTGCCATCGGCAACGCTTTTAATTGGCTCATTCTTCTTAGATACTACATCTACTCCGTAGTGCCCAATTTTCGGGTTATACGGTGCCGAGATAATTCCTCCTAGTGGCGAAAAGAAAAACAATTCATCTAATTGACTAGACGGAGTTAACGAAGCCGAAGTTAACATTTCTACCCCACTTTCCTCGAATTCCTCTCTAAACTCAGTATCAATCTTCGAGGGATTGAGATTCCCCTCGGTTTGACTACGTATCGCTTTACCATCTACTGAGCGATCATCTACACTTGCTAAATACGCATTTTCTGTCTCCAACGTACTATCACCACTCACAATATACTGAAACGAATTAAAAAATTGATGACTTTGTACAATCACATGTTCTAAAGAATCTACTGCTAAAGAAAGTTCAACAAGTTTACGATTAGCCTCTGCTTGCGCGTAGCGTGGATCAAACCACTGTTTTAATAATGTATTTACCAGAAAAAGGCTGATAATAAAAATTATCATGCAAATAGATACAATGAACATTGTTAACTTAGCGTAAGTAAAGGTGAGGGTAGTTTTCTCGGCAAAATCTTCCTCATTCCGAACAATTACCAGATATCTATTCGTTAACCGGCTAGCAAATGTCTTTTTCGATTTCAAAGTACTATCGTTATTTACATAATCACTTGGCAGACTAGACTATACCTAAGTTAGGCAGATCTAACAAAGTGGTATGAACAAATCTAACCATTTAACCAGGAATACATAAATTGCACACCTTCAGCACTGAGCTATAGTCTGTTAGCTTTATTTTAAATCTAAATATTATTCCATTGAAGGTAAAAGAATTTGGAAAATATTACATTCTAATTTGGCTACTAGCTCTTGTAGCCGGTTCAGGTTGTGCCCCGGAAGCTACCGGGCTTGTTTCCGATGTTTACCACAACACCACTGCTCGGTACAACGCTTACTTTTATGCTCGGCTGCAAATGGAAGAAATTCAGCAAGCCATTGCTGAAAATGAGGAAGTTAACTATAATAAAACACTAAGAGTATTTCCCGCACTAGACACTAATTTGATTAACGGATTAAGTGAGCAACTTGATGACTGTATCAAAAAAGCATCTGTAGCTATTGAGCGCCATCCTAATAGCCGCTGGGCCGATGATTCTTATATACTGGTGGGTCAAAGCCGATCAATCAACCAGAACTACGGTGATGCTATCAAGACATTTAAGTTCGTTAACACCCACAGTGAAGACGACGAAGCTCGCCACCAAGCTTTGATCCAGCTAATGCGAACATTTATTGAGGCTAATGAGCAAAATAACGCGGTTTCAGTGTCTGATTACCTACGGAAAGAAACCCTCAATCGTACCAATAAAATACAGTTTTATCTGACCCGAGCGTATCTAGCTCAGTTAAACGAGGACTATAATGCAATGGTGGGCAACTTACTTTTGGCTGCCCCACTAATGAAGAATGTAGAAGGTCGAGCCAAAATATACTTTATTCTTGGTCAACTCTACCAAGAACTAGGCTTTGATGCCCAGGCGTACCAGAACTATCAGGAGGTGCTAAAAAGCAACCCGGAATACGAATTATTCTTCTACGCTCGCTTGAATATGGCTCAGGTGTATGATCTCTCTAAAGAAAGTGATACTAAAAAGATTCGCAAGTATTTTGTCAAACTACTTAAAGACCAGAAAAACGTAGAGTATCGCGACAAGATTTATTATGAAATGGCTCAATTTGAGCAGAAGCAAGATGATCTGGAATTAGCTATTGAGTACTACAAC
>CAKZPJ010000349.1 GCA_937138955.1 uncultured Flammeovirgaceae bacterium
CTAATCCTTCGCAAGAAGTACGTAACCAGATTGGGCAAGCTTTGTGGGATTTCTACAATCATCAGGTACACTATATCAAGCAAGTTCACGCTGACCCACACCCGGGCAATTTCTTATTCAGAGAAGATGGTACTATGGGTGTTATTGACTTTGGCTGCGTGAAGGAGATTCCTGAGCAATTCTATGAGCAATATTTTAGCCTGATCCGACAAGATATTCTGCTCAAGCCTGAGCAGTTAGATGAGATTTTCCACGATCTGGCTTTTATCAACAACAATGATTCAGAAGCGGACAAGAAAGTGTTTAAAGCCATCTTTGTAGAGATGATTCAGCTTTTGGGTCGGCCGTTCCACTACGATGAATTTGACTTTGCTGATGACAGTTATTTTACCCAAATTTTTTCTCTGAGCGAGCGAGTATCCAATACTGAAGAAGTAAGACGCTCTCGCACTGCTCGTGGCCCTCGCGATGCGCTGTATATCAACCGCACTTATTTCGGTTTATATAACCTCCTTAATGCGCTTCAGGCAAAAGTTATTACTCGGAAGCCGACGTGGTTAGAAGCTAAAAAGCTGAGTGCTTAACTTACTGCTATTTGCTTATCACATATTCTATAGCGACACGATCATTAACCCTAGTGCTTAGCCTCGTACTAGGGTTAATTACTTTATCGCTATCAGCTCAGCAATACCAGTACGCTGGGCTGTTCGGAGAAAATGCTTACGACATACAGGTGCTTAAGCAACAAGAAGATGGCAAATCAGTATTGGTATTAGAAGAAAAGGAGCGTTACTCTAAGCATACGTTTCACCCCAAGCTAGGCACCGAAGAATGGGTGTTACGTGACGAAAAAGAAAATCATAATTTTACGGCTCAACGAACGAACGACCAGATTAAAATTTGGGGCACATTTCAAGGTGAGTCAGTTGAGAAAACCGTTGATATTGATGAGCGTCTATGGTTCAATAAGCTAGACCACGGATTAAGCGAATTTGCTGTTTCTGAACAGCATGAGCTATCATTTTGGGTGCTGAAGCTGCTTTCAGATTTAGACCCGCTAAAGATGGAAGCGAAAAAAGTAGGCACTGAATCACTCACGATTGATGGAAAAACCTATGAGGCAGTAAAAGTAAAGCTTACCATTGATAATTTCATGCTTTCTAAACTCTGGTCAGCCGAGCTTTGGTACCGCGCTTCGGATGGGCTTTTTCTTCGCTACGAGGGAGCCAACGGTGGTCCGGGTACTCCCACTACGATTATTGAGTTAGATGAGAAGGTTGACTAACTCGTCTGCTATTTTGTCTTGTTAACCACTACTTTTAAGGTTTTTTTGGCTGACTCAATACGATATTTTACGTACTCTGCTCGTGCTTCATTTGTCATAAAGAGATGCTTTCCTGAGTAACATTTTCGTAAAATGGTGTGATACTCTGCCTAGTACGCCACTGGTTTCTTGAGTAAATAAATAGAGAAATAGGTTCGGCAGTATCTAGCTCCACATCATATATTTTATCTCTAAATCTCCTTTCAATAGCTAAATCTACTTAATAGTCTGTAAGTACCAAGATGTCCCAATCTGAATCAATCCGTTCATCACCTCGAGCCTGAGAGACGTACAGAATAACCTCTGCATTGATATCTACAGATGTTACAGCATCTCGGATTAATTGGCTGATATATTGTTTGTGCGATTTTATATCTCTACAATTGGTCTTTCACTTTCGTATTAACGATACAAACAAGCTTAGGTAGGGTTCACTAGACGTTGATTTGTCCAAATATCTCACTGCTCTTCTAATACCGAATTTCCTTTTGACTGGTCACCCGATGTCCACTGCCACGCTTCGTGTAGTCTAAGCTTTCCGTTAGACATTACTTCAGGAGTAGAATGACAAATACCCGTCATCAATTCATCACAATTATTTATTTGATGGTAGCGCATATCAATACTTCCATCTTGCTTTACTAAGCCCACCAAATGTCCTGTCTTAATTTTTCCACCTGAATACGCTGAAGTTAGTATATTTCCGCTTTGTTTATAATGGAAAACAGTCTCATCTGAGGTTTCTCCATTTTCAGTATTTTGTACTGGTTTGAAAAACTTATTATTGTAGTTTATTTTCATCGATTTTGCTATTCAACGTAATAAAGTTAACAATTCATCGGGGTGGTAAATAAGATGTTGTGGATTCAGTTGGGCTAGGGCTTCGGCAGTATTAGCTCCCCAAGAAACAGCAATCATATCGATACCGGTTTTCTTGGCGGCGTCAATATCGCGGGTTTCATCGCCAATATAGGCCATCTCTTGCTGCTGTAGCTGTTGCCGTTTAAGTAGTTGCTTGAGCACTCGGCTTTTTCCGAATAAAGAAGGTGACGAATAGACAAATTCAAAAAATGTCATGCTGTTAGCAGCCAGAAACCGCTCTACATTTGGTTGGGAATTGGAAGTGACAATGCCAAGCTGGTACATTGTTTTCAATTCTTCCAGCACCTCTTTTATAGAGCCAATAGGTTGAATCAGGTGCATCTCTTTCTTTAGTTCAGCTTTCATACGAAGTGCAATAGCCGGAACACGCAGCAGTGGAATTTTCAGTATCTTTAGTGCCTCGCGCGAACGTACTCCTCGAAGCTTTTCAATCTCATGGTCAGCTACGTATCGGTACCCGAAATCTTCGGATAGGCGATTGCTAATGGATAAAATGCGGGGTAGTGTATCGGCAATAGTACCGTCAAAATCGAAAACGAGGGTTTTCTTAGCTTCCATCCTTTTTTCGTTCTCGTCGGGACGGAATTCCCCCAGCACGCCCAATAAAGGTATTGGAATTAAAGATGAATACTGCTCCGGCAACTCCCACTACTCCTCCGGCAAATATTAATGGTTGCCCCCATTCACCGTAGTCTTCGCTACCGCCCAGCACTCCTCCCAAAATAACGATAGAGTACCCAATAGCAGATGTTAGAATACCGGTACGAAACCGATTATGTGATATGCGTAGATTGGTCTGAGTTTCTTCTAGCTCGGTACGTAATTGCATAATTTCGGCCCGTAGCGAGTCTTGATTGAGAGAAGTTGACGATGAATTATTCTGAGCAAATAATGACGTTGAAAAGCCGAGTATGCATAAAAGTGAAAAAAAATAACGCATAGGTCAAAGTAGGATTTAGTTGCTGGATATTGGGGGTTGAGTCTTCATGGTTAGAATTATATGAGTTATAGAACCCAATCCCTAACTTCTAATACCCAAAAATAAGCATAGCTTAGGTATTTAACCAAGCTTTAAAGAAGGTGACTTTCTCTCGACTGACAATAACGTCTTGTTCGGCGGCAGGCTGTAGGGTTAATTTTAAGCGACCATTAGCATAATTCTGTATGCCTTGAATAATATCAATGTTAATGATGTAGGATCGGTTTACTCTAAAAAAGCATTCGGGAGGAAGTAAGTCGTGCTCTAACCGTTCCATGGTATAGTCAATCACGTAGCGTCTAGCCTCTTTGGTAACTAAGTAAGCCACCTTACCATCTGCTTGAAAGTAAGCTACCTCGTTTTGAGTTATAGAATGATAATGATTTCCAGATTTCACCAAAAAACGCGATTGGTAGGGCGGGTTTAGCCGAGCGTGCATCTGTTGTAATAACCGATTATCTACTACTGGGCGTATCTGCTGGCGTATAAATCGTTGTAAAGCTGCCTTAAGCTCAGCTGGGTCAATTGGTTTCAGTAGATAATCAATACTATTGAGCTTAAAAGCTTGTAAAGCGTACTGATCGTAGGCCGTAGTGAACACTACCGGAGTGTCTACTTCAATTCGGTTGAAAATTTCAAAACTGATTCCGTCGGATAGCTGAATATCGAGAAACACCAAATCTACCGGATCGCCTTTGGCAAAGAACTCAACGCAGTCTTCTATAGTGTCGAGAGTATCTCGTACTCGTATTGACTCATCACATTGAGTAATTAGCTCGGTGAGCCGTTCACTGGCGAGGGGCTCGTCTTCAACAATAAGTACATCCATATTTATACCGCTACCTTTTTTACCAGCGGTAACTTAACTGTAAAGTGAGTTTCGTTTTCTTCAATTTGCACCTCTTGCTGAGTTAGATAGGCAAACCGCTGTTGTATATTTTGTAGACCTAACCCGCCCGATTCGATATATGTTTGGCGACGCTGAAGATTGTTACGAACAACTAAATGGTCACCATCCAGAAAAATCTTGATAGTAAGAGGTCTTTTCTTAGAAACAATATTGTGTTTGATAGCATTCTCGACTGGAATCTGCATAGCAGCTGGAGGAATAGAGTAGCTTTCCATCTGCTGGTCCGATAAGTCCGTATGGATGGCAATACTTTCGCCAAACCTAATTCTTAGTAGGAAAATAAATGCCTCTACAAATTCCATTTCTGCTTTTAGACTAACTATTTCACTCTCTTGATTGTATAACAAATAGCGATATACTCGCGATAGTTGCTGAATAAAATTAGTAGCTATATCTGCATCTTTGTGGACTAACTCGGTTAGTACATTAAATGAGTTGAATAAAAAATGAGGATTAATCTGGTTGCGGAGAGATTCGAACTGAGATTCGGCATTTATAGTTTTCAGTCGTTCTGCTTCTAGTCGGCTATCTTTCAACTTACTGTTGAAGTAGATAATAGCATTTACAGTATGTAGGAATAAATTAATGCGAAAAGCAAACGCTAGAGCCAATTTTAGAAGTGACATATTTTCCATTAATACCCCACCCTGCCATAAGGTAGCACCATACACTACCACTAAAGAAGAGAATAGCACGTTAACCAAACTCAGTAAAAAGTAAGGGACTAACGGAGTAAGGCGGGAGAGACTAAGAGCTAAACGTAAGCTTATCTGCTTCCAGAGCCAACGATTAACCTCCCAAACTAATACTACAACCGAAAGTATTAGTGTAAAAAATTGCCATTTTGCTAACGAGATTTCCAGTAGCTGATCACCACTGGTAAATAGAATGTTTAGGTAGGAATACCCCGCCAGCAGTAGGATAAATAAGTAGCGATAACGATGATGAAATATGTTAACATTCATACTACACAACTCCGGTCAACAATTGGTGGCTAACATTTAGACGGTAAATGAATAAAAAGAAACCCTGACCACAAGGTTCAGGGTTTCAATATACTACCAAATCGCCTATTATGGTAGTAGAACTTGGTCTATTACATGGACTACGCCGTTGGTAGCCAAAATATTTACTCCAACAATAGAAGCATCGGTACTATCCTCGCTTCCATCAGCAATGGTAAGGTTGTCAGCGTTGATGGTAATGTCTCCACCTAACGTTTCCAATTCGCCATTGACCAAATCAGTTGAATAGAAGTCTTCACCGCTGGAAACATGCAGCAAAAGCACCACTTGTAGGGTTGCTGCATCTATCTCATTAATTCCACTCACGCCTAACACTTGATAAAGCGCTTCAAAAGCCGCATCAGTAGGGGCAAATACTGTGAAAGGAGAGATTGTACTACCTCGCTTCTCATTCAGAATGCTTACTAGAGGAAGCAAGTCGTCATCGTTAGCACTCGCTTCTTCTACTTTGGTAAGAGCTGCTACCAGTTGAGTGAACTGAGGAGCATCACCTTGCGTAGCCGCTACGGCAATCTCAGTTACAGTTTGGCTGGCAGGAATCAATACGCCATCTACTACGTGTACTACACCATTGTCAGTATTAATGTCGGCTTCAATCACCTCAATTTCACCGTTGATAAAGAACCCATCGTCTCCATTGTTACTCACATTAATCTCCCGGAACTTACCATCTACTTCTAAGCGAGAATGTGTTGCTGAAGCACCATCGTTGAAGTCAGCTACGGCTTTGCGTTGTCCACTTAAGTGGTACAGCAATATATCACCCAAGTTTTCAGCAGCAAGCAATTCTTCAGCACTGGCAAATCCATTGTCTTCTATGAATTGAGCAAAAGCATCATTGGTTGGTAAGAATAGTGTCCAGTTGATGCTAGGCTCGGTAATTACCGTTACATCGGCGGCTTCTATCGCTGCTAAGAATGTGGTGAACCGACCCTCGGCATCAAATACCGCTGGTTGTAGCATAGTGCCGATAGCATCTAGAATAAACTTAGGCACCAGTACTTCATCAATTACGTGAACTACGCCGTTAGCTGCTTCTATATTTGCCAGATCAGCAATTACGTTAGTAGTATTATTAATGACTACTCCACCATTCTTACTAATGTGGATACGGCTGCCCTCTAGTGTTCTTTCATCAGAACCTAACTCATCGGCTAACTTACCGCTACTTAAAATATGGTACTCTAGTACGCGACGTAGTACATAATCTGGCACATCTTCTAGTCCACCAAGCTGAACTCCTAAAGCATCAGATAGTGTAGCCAGCAAATCACCGAAAGCATCGTTAGTCGGGGCAAACACGGTGATGTCAGCATTAAAGTCAGCCGCGACATCTAGCAAGTCAGGAGTACGTTGTAGCGCAGCGACTAGTGTGCTTAATGCTTCAGTATCAGCCGCAATCTGGGCAATAGTTGCCGGAGGAGCGAGTGATTCAGGTACCAGCACCCGATCAATCAAGTGAACAACACCATTAGCAGCCATTACATCGGCAGTGGTCACGGTTACATTACCATTAATCACCACTCCGTCAGATTTATCAATAGATAAGCTTTCTTCGGATAGTGTCTCTTCCATCTCTCCTAAGTCATCAGCCACCTTAGCTGAACCCAGAATATGGTACTGCAAAATTTGCGTTAATACATCGTCAGGAATATCATCCAGACTATTAAAACGTGGGTCTTCTTCTAAAAGCGTAGCGAAAGCCTCGTCGCTCGGTGCAAATACGGTTAACATTGCTTCGGCATTGCCCGCGGCATCTAATAAATCAGGTACGCGCTCTAAAGCGGCTACTAAAATACTCAGACTTTCCGTTCCCACGGCAATTTCGGCAATAGTAGGCTCCGACGGGGGCATCAGCACTTGATCGATAAGATGCACCACGCCGTTAGATGCCATGATATCAGCTGCTTCCACGTTTACTTCTCCGTTAAGGGTCACTTGCTCGCTAAGCGTTTCGGTTCCCTCAGTTTTTGTCACCATAATTGACCCAACTACAGGCGGTATCAAGACATTTATTGGCTATGTG
>CAKZPJ010000350.1 GCA_937138955.1 uncultured Flammeovirgaceae bacterium
TTGAGTAACCGGAATATCGTAGGTTGGGGATTGAATAATGGCCCAGCCACCCGGTTTAAGCACTCGGCAAATCTCACTGGCACAGCGAATATCATCATTCACGTGTTCCATCACGTGGTTACAGAGTACTACATCGAAAGTATTATCATCAAAAGGAATATCGTGCAGATCCATTTTAATATCAGCCCAGGGTGAGTCCAAATCACCTGTAGTGTAATCCAGTGACTGCATTTCGGAAAACTTGGGGATAAAGCAAATCTCGGGAGCCACGTGGAGTAGTTTCTGAGGCTTGGTGAAAAAATCTGTTTTGTCTTGCAAATAGAGCCAGAGCAAGCGATGACGCTCCAGCGTTAGCGAGCCGGGACAGAGCGCATCCGAGCGGGTTTCAATCCGTCCGTAGGGTAGAAATTTACGATAACCTCGCTCATCTACTGGGCAGAATAAGCGATCGCCTCGGTAAAAAAAAGCTATCAGGCGAAGCAACGGCTGGCTAATTAGCTGCAAATACTTACGTGGTACATAGCGAATTGTCCAGCGGATCAACCATTTCATGGTGCAAAGATAGTAGAAGGAAAGAGATCACCTAATTGTATTATTCTACTAAAGTTTATAATATAATTTTTTAAATGTAGTGTATTCACCGACATTGCAGGCGAGTAAATGAATTCTTTTTTTAGTGCAACAAACCAAACGTTACACTAGTATTTTTTACTCAATTCAACTTAGGAACTTTCTTTGTACAGAACAGATTGATAGGTTTGTTATTTAAATCTCACTTATTGGTATGAGGACACTAAAGTTTAAAACCAACATCCAGGAGATGAACTGCGTAGATCGAATTGCGTCTTACCTGGATAATGTGAAAGATGTTATTACTTGGTCAATTGATATAAATGCCGAAGATCATTTGCTGGTTGTACAGGGGTACGAACACCTTCAGCCCCGCGATGTAGTAAGCATTATCAATTTGGCTGGTTTTTACGCGAAGCCTGTAAAGGGAAATTTAATTACTCGCTTATTGGGAGTTTAATCGTTTTCCTGCGAAAAATAGGTATTCCCAATCTGGTACTTTCGTTCCGATTTGAGTGTATCCACCGGTTTATCTTGCTCATCAGACCGACATAGTTCTTTTAGAAGATTAGCGTCGGTATTCCACCGGATGCCATCAAAGAATTCAGCGCCTTTGTGGTCGCGTACTTTGTACAGTGATTTTTCTCGGTAGCAGGTGCCGATGTACACATAGTCTAAGTCTTGTTCCTGCGCCCACTCAATTACCTTCCACATCATCCACTTGCCCAACGAATGGGAACGCATATATTCGGTATCGTAAAACGAAAACCAGTAGTGCAAGGTGTTTCCTTCTATGATAGCGAATACGTAGCCTAGCATTCGTTCCGTATTGCGGAAAGTGAAAATATGGCTGATAAGATCACGGCTAAGTACGTATTGCAAGCGTTCAGAACCCATATCACCTCCCGCAAAGCGCTCTTCAGCGTAGTCGGTGCAAAAAGCAACAAAGTCTGGATCGCTGATGTTAAACTCTGATTTGGGTTGCACCAACATACCGGCTTTTACGGTCTACCCGCCGGTTCTCCGATAGGGTTTTAAACTCTGCCAGATTTACCCGCAGGCTACGGGCCAGATAGAATACGTCATCTTTCCAGTCAGTATCGCCAGTATATGGTAAAAAGCCGCGCGCGTAGATTTCCGGTAACTCTTCTTGGCTTTCTTTCACACAGTAAACCGCATAAGAGAAAGTATAAGAAGTGTAGTCGGTCTGGTGTTCGGAGAATAATATTTTCATGGTTCTATTGTTCGATAGTTGATGAAGACCGGAAGCAGGAAGCCGGAGACCGGATATTTGTTGCTTGGTCATTGAATTATGGTTATGGACTATTGATGCTTGTTAATCATCCCCC
>CAKZPJ010000351.1 GCA_937138955.1 uncultured Flammeovirgaceae bacterium
TCGGGAGCTACCCCAAAGTAAGGCAATAGCGTAACCGCCCCAACTTTAGCATTGCGGACCCACTCGTGGTTTGGTAATGGGGGTTGTGCGTTGCGAATGTTTTTAAGGATGGTTGGGAAACCCGCTGCTCCGGTACCACCGAAGATGGAGCTGATGATGAAAATTCGGTCGTTCTGCGAGAAGTTAGAGGCAAAATTAACGAACTCGCCCGATTCTTTAAACTGGTTCAGTACTACACTACCGATATTAGGGTTCCCAACGAAGCCAATATCCATCTCGGTTTCCAAGTTTTTTTCAGAGAACAGCAGGCTGACCAACGCTTTGTTCTTATCATCCAGACTACCGAAATCAATGTAGTCTTTGAATTGCTCGTTCTGCACATCCTTCAGCTTAAAAGAAAAGGTACTGCCGATATTCTGACTCCCGGTGAGCCGCTGCAAGGTGCTGATATTGGTCTGAAAAAATCCGTCTCGGCCCGGGTCGCGCTTATCGCGTACGGCCTGGTAGTTCTCCAGCAGATTCAAGGTTCGTTTTAAATCCTGGTTGCTCTGGTGGGGATCTACGATGATAGGAATGACTTCGGTAGCGTTCATC
The DNA here is from genome assembly GCA_937138955.1 of uncultured Flammeovirgaceae bacterium. Lineage (GTDB taxonomy): Bacteria > Bacteroidota > Bacteroidia > Cytophagales > Cyclobacteriaceae > Tunicatimonas. The sequence goes on from CAKZPJ010000351.1 coordinate 595, forward strand.
TTTACGCCCGAAGCCAAAAGCATGGTGAGCGATTTAATGACGCGAACGCCGGTGCCGCCAATGCCAAAAACAAAAAGTCGTGCCATAGTATGTTAGTTGATAATGGACAATGGAAAGTGGATAGTTTAGGTTGTATCATTATCAATTATCCATTGTCACCTGTCAATTAATATGAGTTACTGAGGAATGGGAGTGGTAGAGCTGTTGGTGCTCCACCAGCGTATACCGAATGAAAACAGCAGACAGAATGCCAGTGCCCACAGGAAGTTGACCAGGCTAAACGTGTAGTACTCCGAGCTGTAGGGGTCTTCCTCGTAGAGTACGCTAATCTCGTTGTAGCTGATAAAGTAGGCTACCGCAAAATTAATCGCCCCGATCACCAGTACGTAGACCAGCCAGTGAAACCAGCGATTGAAGCGGGGGTGGTTGATTACGTAGTAGTAAACGGCAACCAACCCTAAAGCAGTCAGTAGCAAGGTCCAGCCAATAGGAATATACAATTGCTCGTTGTACAGATCATCCGAAAAATTCTCAAGATAAAACGCTCCCCAGCCTTCGTAGAGGGGGGCAAAAAAATCGTTCATACGCCTGCATTTTTATGTTGGTTTTAGGGCTTAGGCTTTGGGGGTTGGAAATAAGCGATATAAAACTAATTCCCAATCCCTAAAACCCAAAACCTACTTCTTAACTGACACTGTTGCCGTAAAGTAAGTATCCTGATTATCAAATACCTGTTCGTAGGCCTCTTCTACCCCTTTTACCAAATATTGGAGGCCAAATGTCTGTTTTTGCTGCTCTTCGCTCCGCTGAATGCGGGTATCACTGGTTGAACTAGTATTGGTTACCCAGGCGGGCGTTTGCTTGAGCAAAGCAATCGACAAGTCTGGATAATTCGTTTGTTCGGTGCTCACCACCAGTACATGACTCGATTTACCGTGGATTAGGGCCTGATCTCGGGGGTGAACGCGTTCAATTTGCTCAACACGAATGACACTATCTAGCTGATATCCTTCTACTTGATAATTATACGGATCAGTTAAGTAACTTTCCTCGGCCGGAACCGAAGCTAAGTCCATCGCCACTGCGAAGCTAAACTGGTAATTTTCCCCTCTACGTCCAGTTTCTACTTTCTCAATACCTCGCACGTAGTCTGCACTGGCGTAGTCGCGATCGGTACGAAAAGAGCCGGTGTTTAGCGTACTACTGAGTACCGTATAAAAAGGAGATTCTGATTCTTTGCCATTGGATAGCAAGTAGCTGGTTTGGTAGCCATCTAATCCAGAAAAGTTGATCTGCTGCCTCAACGACTGTAGTGCTTCATTAGGTCCCATTACCCAAACGTAGTAGGGTCTAGAGACTCCGTCTAGAGAAAGCGGTCGGTCGTTCTTATCGTAGTAGCTTCCCGTGAATGCTGAACTTAGTTTGATAATGTAAGTGCTAAACGGCGACTGGGCTAGCTGCTGCCGAAAAGTGTTGTAGAGACTAATCTTTTGATTGTTTAGAAGCTCTTCGGTATTGCCGCCTTTAACCGAAAAGATAAAGTCTGAAATCAGTACGCTTATTTCTCCTTGACTGGCTTGCGCGGCCACTCGCGTCAAAATTTTATTAAGGTCGCTATTGCCTCGGTTTCCGCCTCGCTGCTGAAACTCCTGGGGCTCCAGATCGCTGATGAACTGAGAAACATCCTGACGGTAGGGAATGGGCTGAGAATTGATATAATTTAACGATAGAGTATCCGCCCAATAATTAAGGTCTACTAGCATCCGGTAGATGGCATCTTCAAACTGAGTATTTCCTCGCACGTAACCATCCATACTCCCTGAGTTCTCCAGATAGACGGAGGTGGCGTAAGTGCTTTCAGATGGTTCTTCTACAGCCGCCTCTTGAGTAGGAGCCGTTCTCTCCTCTTGAGGCGCGGATGTACTTTGGCGCTCCCGGTCGTAGGAGCAAGAAGTAGTGACGAGTATTAAAATCAAGGCGAGTCCCTGAGCTAGATTGGGCTTGGGGTTTTTTTGGAGGCTTCTATAAATCCCCCTAGCCCCCTTTAGGAAAGGGGGAATAGCATTGGCAAATGTTTTTCTTCTGTAGGCGTTTTTACCTTCCCAAAATAAATTTTCTCGCTCAGATAAAAGTAATTCTGATACAATGGTGACGCTCAGAGACATTCCCCCTTTAAGAAAGGGGATAAGGGGGATTTTGTCAATAGTCTTCTGCCTAATCCTATAAATCGCTTTTTTGCACAAATCAAGCTCTCGCTGCAATTGTAGAAAGCTGCTAGTCTTAAACTTATTTTTAGAATGATGCAATGGATGGATGTTGCTCAATCGTAAATTAGGTATAGGTGATGAACGACTACTTTATGGAAAAATTACGAACCAAAGCCGATTTTGTTCCCCCGGTAGCCATAGCTTTCTATTTGTTCGGCCGATTCTTCTACTTTTTCTTTCAGCTCCTTTTTGTAAGCCTCTAGTTTTTTAGCAACTGCTTTATCGGTAGCCCCGAGGATTTGTGTCGCCAGAATTCCGGCATTTTTCGCTCCATCTAGAGCAACGGTAGCTACGGGCACCCCGCCGGGCATCTGTAAAATGGAAAGTACTGAGTCCCAACCATCAATAGAATTGCTGGATTTGATTGGTACGCCAATCACGGGAAGCGTAGTTAGCGATGCAACCATTCCCGGGAGGTGAGCTGCTCCGCCTGCACCAGCAACGATCACTTTGATGCCTCGCTTGCGGGCTTCCTCGGCATATTTCACCATCCGATGCGGAGTACGATGAGCCGAAACAATGCTCACTTCGTGCGGAATTTCCTGCTCTTCCAAGAACTTGATGGCTTCTTGCATTACGGGCAAATCAGATTTGCTGCCCATGATAATACCGACTTGGGGTTTACTCATGCGATTACTCTTAGATGATTTTTAATAAACTTTACTTTTTCTTTTAATTGATCTAGGTTCTGATCTAATATGGTGACGTGCCCCATCTTCCGAAAGGGCTTGGTCAGTTTTTTTCCGTACAAATGTACGTTGATACCGTCTACTGTCAATACTTTGTCTAATCCCTGATACTGAGCCTCTCCGGTGTAACCATCTTCGCCCAGCAAGTTAACCATAGCCGCCGGAATGAGCGTATCAGTGGCTCCCAAAGGTAAATCTAAAATAGCGCGCAGATGCTGATCGTACTGAGAAACCATATTTCCCTCAATGGTATGGTGACCACTGTTGTGCGGACGAGGGGCCACTTCGTTGACCAGAAT
>CAKZPJ010000352.1 GCA_937138955.1 uncultured Flammeovirgaceae bacterium
AAGGTAACCGCAATAGCGTAAATGCTTCTTCCGATCCTAAAAACCAATCTCGCTCATTAAGTAGCTCCAGTTCATCCTTCAGTTGGTGAATCTGGCTCGCCGTTAACAATAAATAGACGTTCTTAAACGTAAGTTCATAAGCGACACCCGGATTGAGCGCAGTAATGTTACCTAAATTGTTCTTGCATAATACTGATTTTTCTACGTGTTCCATGTGCTAAAAATTATATCACCTTTCTCAGTATCTGATGTAGGTTATTGTCGTATTTGATTGGTCAACACAATTTCCGAAAAAATCATTGGTAAGATTTAGTAAAAAATTTCAAAAAGGATACACCTGTCAGAAATAACGCTATTTAGACAAACAGACTTTTTCCGGTATTTGTGTAACTTATGACCAATTGTGTAGCTTTGGCGTAGCTGATATATTAGAGTATGTTCAAATTTTATCTTTTGGGCTGCAAAAGCCCTGTTCTAGAACCTTGCTTCCCCAATTTTCTACAAAATAGCTTGGGCTATTGTCCAAAAAATTGGGTTCGCCAGAACCTAAAACAGCACTTTTTCGCTATCAAAAACAAAACCTAAACATACTCTTGGAGTTTATGGCTAAAAAACCGAAGAAAACGAATCGGATTAAACCAACACCTGCTAAAACCAGGCAGAAGGCGAAACCTCGGAAATTTAAGCCTATCTGGCGCGATCCCCGCTTTCACCTAGCACTGGGTTTCTTCCTGATTGTAACATCGCTTTACTTGTTTATTGCTCAGGTATCGTATCTGCTCACGGGGGCTACCGACCAGAGCGTCGTAGAGTCAGTACTGGAAAATAACTGGAAATCTGCGGGGCAGGAAACCGAAAACTGGTTGGGACTAGTCGGGGCGGTGGTCTCGTATTTGTGGATCTATCGTTGGTTTGGTATTGCCTCGCTACTCATTCCCCCGCTATTGTTTGCGGCAGGTGTACAATTGGTATTTCGCCGTACGGTACTATCTCTGCATCGCACCGCGATGGCCGTCGCTTTTTTTCTGATCTGGATAAGCTGGTTGCTCGGGTATTGGATTTATCATCAGGAAAATTTCTCGGAATGGAGCATGCTCAGTGGGGGAGTAGGCTACGAATTAGCGATTGTAACCGATAGTCTAATTGGGTGGGGTACATTATTGGTGCTGGCCTTCGCCTTAATTGTATTTGTGATTTATTTCTTTGGATTAACTTCTCCGCTTCCCTTCCCGCAAACAGCATCTTCCTTTGATCGAGGTTCTACGTCAGGAACCGCCGCAATGGCCGACGATGGTTTTTCACCAGCACCTTTGGCTGAGGAAGAAGATGTCTGGGATCAGCCCACTGTTTCTCCTTTTTCCGAAGAAGGTAGTCCAGACGAAAATGATTCTCCCGAGGAAGAACTATTCGTTGATCAGAAGCCAAAAGCAAAAAAAGAAAAATCGTCAGCACCAACCCTTTCGCTAGACATTGAAGATCCAGTATTACCCCAAGAAACTGCTCACGCAGATTACGCTCTAGAGGTAGAAGAGCATACCGAAGAGGCGAAAGAAGTACTAAAATCAGAGAATTACGATCCCACCCTCGACTTACCTCAATATCGTTACCCAGAACCAGGGCTATTGGATGGTGGCCACTCGGGACGAGTGCAGGTGACCAAAGAAGAACTAGAGGACAACAAAGACCGAATTGTTGAAACGCTGATCAACTTCAAAATTGGTATTCAATCAATTAAAGCGACAATTGGTCCTACTGTCACGTTGTACGAAATTGTACCCGAAGCCGGGGTAAAAATTTCCAAGATTAAAAATTTGGAAGATGATATTGCGCTAAATCTGGCAGCGCTAGGGATTCGTATTATTGCGCCTATTCCGGGCAAGGGTACCATCGGTATTGAAGTGCCTAACAAAAACCGGGAAACAGTAAGTATGCATTCGGTAGTCACTACCGAGAAATTTATGCACAGTAACAAAGAGCTTCCCATTATTTTGGGGAAGACCGTCGCTAACGAATTATTTGTGGCTGATCTGGCGAAGATGCCGCACTTGTTAATTGCCGGAGCTACTGGACAGGGAAAATCAGTAGGGCTAAACGTGCTTATCAGTTCGCTTATTTACAAGCGGCATCCATCGCAGCTTAAATTTGTGATGGTTGATCCTAAAAAGGTAGAGCTATCGCTCTTTAATAAGCTAGAGCGGCACTTTCTAGCTAAAATTCCCATTAGCGAAGATGCAATTATTACGGAGACTAAGAACGTAATCTATACGCTCAACTCGCTCTGTATTGAGATGGACAACCGTTATAATTTGCTAAAGGATGCTGCCTGCCGTAATATTCGGGAGTACAATAAAAAGTTCGTTAGCCGGAAGCTAAATCCCGAAGAAGGCCACCGGTTTCTGCCCTACATTGTGCTGATTATTGACGAGCTGGCCGACCTGATGATGACCGCCGGAAAAGAGGTGGAAACTCCTATCGCCCGTCTAGCTCAATTGGCTCGAGCCATTGGTATTCACTTGGTGGTTGCTACGCAACGCCCTTCGGTTAATGTAATTACGGGAATTATTAAAGCGAACTTTCCGGTACGATTGTCTTACCGAGTTACCTCTAAAGTAGATTCTCGCACTATTTTGGATACGGGTGGTGCCGAACAATTAGTCGGTATGGGGGATATGCTGCTCTCGGTAAATTCGGATATTATTCGGTTGCAGTGCCCGTTTGTAGATACGCCTGAAGTAGAT
>CAKZPJ010000353.1 GCA_937138955.1 uncultured Flammeovirgaceae bacterium
TAATACACCTTCACAACTGGTCATACTCGGAATGAATTGCTCGTTATTTACCGGAGTGATTTGAACATTACTCTCTCGGTAAGCCTTCTTACTGTGCTTAGAAAATACTTGCCAAAAAATATCTTTAATGGTTCTCAGCCGCTTAATAAGTTTCTGATCGTCAAAAGCAGGTAGATAAACAGTATAGTGACCCAGATTTTGCACTTCGGTCTGCCGAAGCTGATGACGGATCACGGGGGTGAATATATTCTTATCAAATTTAGCGAAATGGAATCCGTATGCTTGGTCGGTAGGTGCATAATTCTTGAGAATTGCTCTACCTACTGGATCTTTTTTTCTGGGTTGAGGTGCATTCTCATTCAGAATAGCACTCTGATGACTAAGCGATACACTCGGCACCTTGTTAAAGTAGGCTGCCCACGCAGATATTGGCTCAAAATCATTGATAATTAAGTCGTACCCGTTGATGGGAAGATTTCGTACATCTTTCAGAAACCTTCGGGTATCAGTTTTACGGTAGGTACGCATCAAATCCACTCCACCCGATTTACCAAAAATGAATCCCGCCCCTTTAAGCTGATACTTAACTGGATACGGTAAAGAAACATCGGCTTGAATACCACTAATCAATAAGTCTAAGTTAACTTTATCTTGAAGAATCGGTACAATGTCACGCGCCCGGCTAATATGACCATTGCCTGTACCTTGGATAGCGTAAAGTACCTTCATTGCTTAGTTAACCGGAACTCTTCTACTAGGTTTTTATAAATCATATTCACATCCAGGTTTTCTTCCTCTTCTTCTGCTTCAGTAGTTTTTTCTTCATTGAGCGGAATGTCATCGGAGAAACGGTAGAGTGACCATTTTTTCTTATTGTACTCTAGTGCCGTCAGATTTTCAACCCAGTCACCACTGTTAAGATACACTACGCTACCTTGACCGGTTTTAATTGTCTTGATTTCAGGGTTGTGAATATGACCGCAAATAACGTAGTCGTACTCATTATTGATGGCAATTTCCGCGGCCGTATTCTCAAAGTCATCAATAAAGTTAACCGCTCCTTTTACCCGATTTTTTATTTTTTTGCTAAATGAAACTCGCCCCATTCCTATTTTTTCCCGAACAAAGTTGACGAAAGCATTCAGTAAGATCAATGTATCGTAGCCAATGGCTCCTAATTTAGCCAACCACTTAGAGTGCTTCATAGTAATATCAAACACATCGCCATGAAAAATCCAGGCATTTTTTCTGTTTAGTTCTAACACTACTTTGTTCACAATTTTTAAGGAACCCATTGTAAACCCGTCAAACTTCCGTAGCATCTCGTCGTGGTTTCCCGTGACATAGTAAACGTTTACCCCCTTAGCCGCCATACCGAAGATTTGCTTTACAATTTGCATATGGGAGCCAGGCCAGTAACGTTTACTGAATTGCCAGATATCAATGATATCGCCATTCAAAACCAATGTAGTGGGCTTAATACTTTTCAGATACTTAAGCAGTTCTTTAGCGCGGCATCCGTAGGTACCCAAATGTACATCGGAGATAACCGCTACCTCGACTGATCGCTTTTTGGACATATTGTAGTAATTCAAATTGGACAAGATAGAGTAACCTACTCACTGTCACCTCAACCGGTTTCTGTTGGGTAGTCATGGCAAAGAAGGTTGGAGGATGAATAGATTTAACGCAAAAGGACGAAGCAGACGGAACACCACGTAAAGCAGAATTAGTCTATTTTGACAGTAGTTGCAGGTGTGCGATTGATATATCAAATGCAACAAAAATTGGTTATACAAATAACTGATTCGTTTTCGAAGAAGGTGTTACCCCCTTATTAAGAATGTGTTACCAAATCGTTAAGTGCAAATGCGATACTATACCTTTTCAGTATTATTCATTAATATCTTACATTCAAACAAGGTCTCGCTATATCAATAAGTTTTTTTAGTATAATAGTAGTTAACACTATTCTATAACGTATTTACTCTACCCCTGATCCAGTTTAAAAATAAATGGTAGCTAAACCATCACCTTTTTCTCTCGTTCAGCAATGAATAGTAAACTTAAGCGGCAGTACACTCTTGGTATTTTTTTAGCATTAATGGTGCTAATCATCAATCAGGTTTTTATTCAATACTGGCTTTTTAACAAAGACGAAGATGCCCTTACTATCAACATCTCCGGTAGACAACGAATGCTTTCGCAAAAAATCATGCTGGAATTTGAGCGATACTCAAATGGTAAAGCCTCTCTAAGTAGTATAAAAAGGGTATATAAAACCTGGAGTCAAACGCATTATGGATTGTTAAATGGCGATATTGAACGAAGCATTCATAAGGTTTCTGATCCAATTGCAATTCAATATCTGGAAGAGATAAGTGCTAACGTACTTTTTGTTAAAGCGTTCCTAGAGACACCCTCCTCTACTGAAGTGAGTCGACAAGCACTTTATGAAAACCAAGCTAAATTTTTGGAGGGAATGGAGGTAGTTGTAAAAAAACTAGAGCAAAATTCTAATGAGAAATTGCATTTCATTGCGATAATGGAAATTATTCTAGCAATACTCTCTGCTATAATATTGGTGATGGAAGTTCGCTATATCTATCGGCCCATTAGCCAGAGTCTTGTTGATCATATTGGAAAGTTAAAAGAGTCGCAGTACAAGTTTAAGGCTCTTTTCGATAGTACTACGGACTACAACCTTATCTTAGATCGTAATTTCTCCATTATTGCCTTCAATAATATGGCTAAGAAAATAGTGAAAACAGTTTTCATTAAAGATTTAAAAGTTGGACAGAGTGTATTAGACTATTCAATCGGTAAATACAAAGATACTTTCTATGATGATTTAATTAAAGCAATTGAGGGCAACGTCATACGTAAAGAAATAGAGATTCCCATGCCTAATAACTCAAGTATTTGGATGGACGTAACCCTCCCGCCAATATACGATCAACACAGTGAAATTATCGGAATTAGCTTTAACACTACTAATATTGATAAGCAAAAGCGGGCAACGATGAAGTTACGAGAACAAAACGAGAAATTACGAAAGATTGCCTGGCGACAATCGCACGAAGTTCGCCGCCCAGTAGCTACTATTGCTGGATTATGTATTCTTCTTAAAGAAAGAGATGAAGACTACCTTCACTACCTTAGTTGCTTAGAAATTGCGATAAATGAGTTAGACGATGTTATCCATACAATAGTGAAGGAAACAGTTGAAGCTGAGTAAGTAGAAGAGGAGTTTCTCACCTGGCTACTCATTGAAAAAGCCCCTATTATCAATTGGGCCGTAGTACCTTCAAGTTTTTCGGACGCAAAGAAACGTTTAACCTCTTATCAGCAGTTTTTACATATTCCCCATCAATATGGATGAGTGGTTTATTAAGCTGTTGTATTTCAAATTGCTGGGCTTGTACAATTTCCACATACGGGGAAAGATGGATTTGTCGAGTAAATGCCAGCAACGTGAATGTGATAACGTAGGCAGAGGGAAAAGGCCGCACGAATACAATATCCAACAATCCATCGTTAGTCTGAGCCTGAGGGGCAATAACGGCATTATTCCCGTACTGCTCACTATTTGCAAAGGCAATGAGAAAGAACGAATCTTCCACCTCCTCTCCATTCAATTGGTAGCGATAAGTACGAGGCTCATATTTAGCAATCTCTTCCCATATACAGCGAATATAAGTAGCGTACCCTCGTCGGGTTTGGTTAGCAAATTTTTTGCTAATTAAGGCATCGAAGCCTGTACCTGATACATTAAAAAATGGGTGCCCATTCAAAAACCCTACATCAAGTAGTGATTCTCGAGATTTATTGAGTTGTTTGATTGCCCGGGTTGGGTTAGTAGAAATATTCAGATGACGGGCAAAACCATTGCCTGACCCTAAAGGAATGATACCCAACACTGCTTCACTACCTAGCAGGGCGCGAGCAGTTTCGTTGATAGTACCATCCCCCCCCACGGCAATCACATAATCAACTTGGTCACGGTAAGTTTCTCCAATTTCAGTAGCATGACCAGGGTATTCAGTGAAAACTATATCGTACTCAAAACGGCTAGTATTGAGGTGATGATTTACCAACAATGGGATATCTTTCTGTTTACCCAACCCCGAAATTGGATTGACGACGAATACGCACTTTTTTTTTGGTGGCATAACTTGCTTCTCCCTAATATATCGTAAACTACAGAGACATTGTTTTGAGAAGCAGTCGTATGTTTATGTATCCAGAGAAATCTCAATTAATGCAAACGAACTCGAAGACAGAAAATTGAACTTCTACGACATTTTCGTATACGGCACTCTTCGGCGGGGAGGAATGTACGCTCATTATTTGGCGGGCACCGAGATAGTTCAAGAGAAGTATCTTTTACCTGATTATGCTCTGTACGATTATCAACAGTGGTACCCCTACATGATTGCCCAATCTGACTCTTCGGTAGTGGGCGACATTTACCGATTGAATGAAGCTAATTTGCCCGCTTTGCACGAGTTAGAAGGAGTGGAGGAGCAACTATACCGTTTTGTCTACTTAGCTGAACATCAGTTCTGTACGTACCTTAAGTTCGATACTGACGTAGCAGGGCTGACTTACGTAGAAGGTGGGGATTGGCTTACTTATTGCCAATCCTTTACGTAATAAGGGCCTATTTTAAGGTTTATATTCTTCTTCTTCGTTTTCTTCTTCTTGGTAGCGCACAGAACTTTTTCGTTCTGTGAACTGATTTTCAATATAATTAATGTCTTCCTGACTTACTTGAATCTTTTCATTCATCTTAGCAATCTCATCATCCAATTCGTCTTTCTCAGCTAACAGAGTATTCATTCGATCTTCCGCCGCTTCCTGATCATTACCTAAGTCAAACTTTTCGTTTTCGTCAGTCTTATCTGAGTTTATTTTCCTTTGCATTCGGGTAGTAGATTTGTCTAGTTTGCGATACTCCCGTTCATTCTTCTTGAGGTCTCTTTCCAAATCCTTAAGCCGCTTTTCATCATCTTTAATTGTTACCTGAAGTTCATTAACCATATGATACTTGACCATACTGCGGGCAAAATTCCGAAGACGCTCCATTTCGTCAGGATAATCATCAGAGTTTAGGGAGATGTCATAACCCGGCATAAAAGCTACGGCTACTTGGGTTTGGCCTTGCACTTGAGAAAGTAATACTTTTAAGTCGCCAGTGTAGGAAGTTATGCTAGGTACTTTTGCCTCTTTAGCAATTAGCAAGCCGTTTCGTCCTTTTTTTAGCTTCACTCCAAGTTCATCTTTAGTATAGTCAATAATGCTTTCTCGGAGTTCATCCTCAGGTTCTTCTACCGCTAGTACCCAAGCAGGTGTCACTTTTTCGCCCACATCCATCTTCTTTTCAACTGGTTGAAGGAACTGAGCATGGCTAAATTGCACTGTTAATGCTAATAAAGGCACTAATATTAATCTAGTAGAATTACGCATAATATCTCATATTTAGTTTTGAATGATATAATTTAATAATTAATTGTCAAATTGTGCCATCTTTTGTGATTAATCATCAAATTATTACTAGAATATTTTACACTTTTATCAGCTTCCATTTCCCCCGCTGGAAGAGAACGACACTCACTACTGCTGCTAACGAGAAGGCAATAGCTATCGCAATATATACTCCCTGCGGCCCTATATCCAACCAAACTGCTAAGCCGTAAGCCAACGGAATCTGCACCAACCAGTAGCAGCAAATATTAATGAGCAGGGGTGTCCGGGTATCGCCAGCTCCATTAAACGACTGAGCCAGCACCATCCCGTAGGATAAAAAAACGTATCCCAAACAGATGATTCGCAAAGACTCTACCCCAGTTTGAATCACTTTAGGGTCGTCGCTAAAAATGCCAACAAACTGGCGCGCTCCAAAGTAAAATATAAGCGACAATACAGTTAGAAACAGGAAGTTGTAGTACGCTGTTTTCCAAACTGATTTTTCGGCTCGTAGTGGCTGACCAGCTCCCAAGTTTTGCCCAACTAGTGTAGCTGCTGCATTAGACAATCCCCAAGAAGGCAGAATAGAGAAAATAATAATGCGAATAGCGATAGTATACCCGGCCAAAGCCTCGCTGCCAAAAAGCGAAATAATCCGCACCAAGAATATCCAACTGGCTGATTCTACCAGAAATTGACTAATTCCTTCCGATGCTAATTTGAGTAGATTCAGCAGTGTCTTAGCTCGTATAACTACATTATCCCAGCCAATTTTAACAATTGTTTTACCATTCAGTAAGTAGTACAACTGAAACAAAACTCCCACTGTGCGACCAATAGTAGTGGCAATAGCCGCTCCGGCTACTCCAAACTCTGGAATTGGGCCTAAACCAAAAATAAAGATTGGATCAAGAACGATGTTAAGCCCATTGGCTAGCCACAGCGACCGCATAGCCAGCGAAGCATTTCCTGCCCCCCGGAATATTCCGTTAATAAGAAACAGCAGCATGATACTGGTATTACTTAGAAACATAATACGGGTATATAGAAAGCCATCTTCCACTAGCTGAGGTTCGCCACCCATGAGCCGAAGGATATCGCGCGCAAAGACTGCCCCTCCAATACCGATAACCAATGATATGATAACCGCCAAAGCGATAGCCTGAAAAGCAGCATCTCCTGCTTTATGATGGTTCTTCTCCCCCACTCGCCGGGCAACCAGCGCAGTGGTTGCCATACTAAGGCCAATGGCTACTGAGTAGATAATGGTGAGTACTGACTCGGTAAGTCCCACCGTAGCTACCGCGGTAGTGCTTACCTTACCTACAAAGAAAATATCAACTACCGCGAACAGTGACTCCATAACCATTTCCAGAATCATGGGAACTGATAATAGAAAAATCGCCCGACGGATGCTACCGGAAGTAAAGTTGGTCTCTGAGCCACTTAGCGCAACACGGAGGTTTTGGTATAAGTATTTTATACGACGGATATACTGAGCCATGACTGAGAATAGTGAAAATGCCAATAAAGAATTGAAGTGATAAAAAGGGCGGTGAAACCCTACTCATACTACAGAAGAAATGTAGCGATCCCTAACCGAGATTAGTGGGAATGTAAGGCACAATGATGGCTCGTGTCATTTTCATAATGGCACAAAGGTAGAAACAATCTACTTAACTGCTAATGGAAAATGAAAAAAGAGTATATAGAAGGGAAATCAGCCTCACAGCCCTTACTTCGCTCTCCGTTTTCTATCTATATTCTTTCGGCAATATCGTTGAACAGGGAGCCAAGAATGGCCATAATAACGCTAAAGGCTAAAGCCCACCAAAAACTACTAACCGCAAATCCACTGATTAGGGCATCGGTCAAAAGAATAATAATAGCGTTGATAACAAGCAGAAATAGTCCTAACGTAAGAACAGTGATGGGAATAGTAAGAATGACCAAAATAGGTTTAAGAACCGCGTTGAATAAGGCCAGAATAACGGCGACAACTAAGGCTGCCCAAAAGCTTGCTACGCTGACACCAGGTAATAGATAAGCGGTAATCATTACAGCGATAGCGGAAAGCAGCCATTTTACAATGAGTGACATAGTTGTGGGTAGTGTTTGGTTAATTAATCAGAATAAATGTACGAATTATTGATGCAAAGGGTTTGCGCATCTAACTGCCAATCAATACTATTATCTCTTCATTATTGTGTCCTCCATGGTCGTATGTATAAATTACCCTCCCATTTATTCCATAGGAATTATTTCTCGCAGTAAACAATCCCATATTCTTTTGTAAGCTTCTTGATTTCTTATTCTCTTAAGACAAAATACTAGATAAATCAGCAATTAGCACCTGCCTGCTGCCGTCAGGAGCACCATTGAAACAGACTTGCTGGGAATCACGACTCCAAACTGGATGGGCATCTAATTTACTTGGACCCCAAGAACGAGGAATATCGTAGGGCAACTTGGTAAAGACTGTACAAATAGTTTGTTCTTGTTGCGTACGTAAGTCCAGCAAGCGGATAGGTACTTCTCCATCAGCTGTGGCAAAATCTTTTTCCATAGGGTAAGCATCCGCCAGTAAGTAACTACTGTCGGGTGTCATGCTGGGATGACCACTGCCCAGGTGTTGTTTACTTAGTATCTTGAAGTCGCTACCATGTGCTTTAAACTGGCAGAACCTCATTGTATTATCACCAAGCCAGGTTGGAGTCAAATTCATAATGATATGTTCGCTATCGGGGTGCCAAGTGGGATGATGACCTCCCTGAATCCAACGCTCTCGGGATATAACTTCCTGTATATTATTTCCCTCTCGATCGCAAGTTAGCAGCGCCGGGTTCCTTCCTCTTTTTTTGGTTTCAGGTAAAAAAGGGTAGCGAAGCACTAGCATGATACGCTCACCGTCGGGACTGTACTTGGTATGGAAAAAATAGAAGGTGCCATTTTGGTAAAACTCAGGGTCCGAGAGATAAGATGCTGCTTCCGCTAGGCTTACAAGTAATCGTTTTTGGCCAGTCTTAATATTTGTTTCCCAGAGGCCTTCGTTAGCAGCAGCTCCCGGCAACAGGCGTTCAAAACTTTCGGTACTAGCGGAGGTTGCTGGTGGCCCGTAAGAGTATTGCGTAACGTTAAGATATTCTAGCGTAGGTCCAATAATGGTTTGATGTTTAACATCGAGATCGTACTGGGGCCCCGCTAAGGCTAACGTCCCTTCAGCTTCTAAATCAATGCGAATACCTACTGCGTGCTGGCGATCAATCACATCATTAGTATATAAATAGCGGTCGCTGGCTCCCCAGTGCAAGTTGCCCCCCAACTGGTAGCCCCAGCTTCTCGTGGTATATACCGTACGGATGCTTTGCTCTTTCAGATCAATAATACAAATGTCGGCTAAATCGCCCAGCACAGCAATTTTATCCTGATACGGTAGCCGGGTCACCGCCAGATAGCGTCCCGATGGACTCCAAGGACAAACATCGTAATAGGTATTAGTATAGAAGCCATCAGAAGGTGTT
>CAKZPJ010000354.1 GCA_937138955.1 uncultured Flammeovirgaceae bacterium
AACAACGCTCATACTTGGGCATATTCAGCTATTTATTAGGTGGAAAAACACCATTATACCAACTCCCCATGTACGATCCCCAGCTAATCGGTTTTTTAATTAGAACCTCAGTAGTAATACGATGAATCTGTAGTCCATTGAAAGTATAGGTATGCCGGAGGTCAGTGCCGTGACAGTAAATAATATCCAGCATTCCGTCGCTGTCCAGATCACCAATCCAGGGAGTAGAGGAGATGTTGCTACCCTCCCAGGTTTCTCCTAGTTGCTGTACATCGCCACTACCTATGTCAATGGCTACCAGCATATTGTAGAAAAACTTTTGGTACAGCTCATTCACCTGCTGGTAGTTTACGCTCATAATGATTTCGTCGCGCCCGTTGTCGGTTAAGTCAACCGCTACAGCGGTGCTTGTCTGGTAAAACCCTAATGAATCCCTAAACTCAATAGCTCCGGTACTTCCGTTGACCATAAACTGCCGATTCCATTCCAGTTTGGGCCACTCACCCTCGGCTACGGAGGCAAAAAAATCAGGAATAGTATCGCTCGTAAAGTTTCCTACCGCTAATGAGCTGTAGGCCTCAGTATTAGGCAACGTATTTTGCCAAAGTGCTTCAAAAGTGCTTCCGTCAAATGCCATTATATCACCCGCTACTGAAATCGCCACAATGTCAGGAACAGTATCGCCCGTAATATCGACTGCTACTGGCGGAGCTATAAATCCTTTATCCGGACTACTAGACAGCAGTCTGGCTTCTGATACATCTTCACGCATTACATCAGATAATGTAGTAGCGTATAAATTTCCGCCAATGGTTTCACCTCCCGTACCAAAAACTACGGTTAGCTCATTTCTAGTTGAACTAGGAATCGCTACTACTGACATATAAATTTCTTTTTCATCGGGCATTGCGGCTTTAGCTAGAACCTCTCCGGTTTGAGCACTGAGTACCATCAGATAACCCGCCGGGCGGTTGGGATCATAAGCTTCTACCAGCACATCGCCCCCGTTAGAAACCAACAAATCTTCTAGCCCATCTTGATCTTGGTCAGGAATAAATTGGGGATTATAAAAGTTGTACCATTTTGCTTTGCGAACCTCCTTGAGCTTAGTAGCGGAGAAAAATTCCCATAACACTTCTCCGCTCGCTCCACTCACTGCTTTGAGCACAGCCGAACGTCCCCCAATAACTACATCGTCTACCCCGTCACCATCAATATCTTTGAGTGCGGCCGAGCCAAATATCTGATCGCGGGCGGCTACCCGCCACAGTAGCTCTCCATTAGCACCATCTACAGCAATAATGGCCGAATCTGATGCTACCAGTTCTTCCCCCCCTGCTCCCAGAATAATATCTTTAACTCCATCCCCATTCAGATCGGTAACCCGAGGGGAAGAGAAAGTACCGATAGCCGGAAGATGCACCGACCAAGAAGATTGAGCCCAAAGCTCAGTTGGGTTGATCAACTGACTAATTGACAATACTATCAATACTAAAACTCGCACACTGAAAGAAAAATACCTCCTCATCGTTTCAACTTATCTATTAATCACCAATAGCAGATTACTTGCGGTAATCCAACGGCGGTTCACGGTCACCCAGCAGAGACTCGTAATTAAAGTCACCACCCCGTTTCTGCATTAGTTCTTCTCGCGCGGTCTGCGTAATCTCTGGTTTCCGGTAGATATCCATCGCAGTTAGTGCTAAGGTTTTAGCTGCTACCATCATCCCCTTATGACCAATACTAGTTCCGCCCGCCGCTACCGCCTGCCAACTGTGGGCGTAAGTGCCCGGCACCCAGGTAGCGGCCGACATCCCGGCGGTAGGGGCCATCCAGCTTACATCACCTACGTCAGTAGAGCCTCCGGTACCCCGATTGCTCACCGTGTAGGGCTGCACCTGATTGGCTGAAGCCAGCGTGGCATCGCCCGGATCGTAGGAAGATTGAATTTGCTCCGCGAACGCCTTTTCTTCTTCATCGTAGCTTACTCCACCCACCGCCTGTAGGTTTTCGTACATCATCTCCGACAGCGTTTCGTTAGGCAGCACATTATAGATTCCGTGAATTACTTCGTACTCCATACGGGTACCGGTGCCCAACGCCGCACCTTCCGCCGCTTTTACTACTCGTTCGAACATATCGCGTACTTCCTGCATTTCGGGATGGCGAACGTAGTAGAATGATTCAGCAAAACCCGGAACAATGTTCGGAGCGTCGCCACCCTTGGTAATTACGTAGTGAATACGACTTTCGGCGGGTACGTGCTCGCGCATCATGTTGACCATCATATTCATGGCTTCTATCCCATCCAAACTTGAGCGACCTTTGTCGGGAGCCGCGGCAGCGTGAGCCGAATTGCCGTAAAAACGAAATTTTGCTGATTTATTCGCTAAAGACGATCTAGCACTCGCACTATTTCGGCTTCCCGGGTGCCAGTGCAATACGGCTCCCACATCATCAAACAGACCTTCGCGCACCATGTATACTTTTCCAGCTCCGCCTTCTTCAGCGGGGGTACCGTACAACCGCAGGGTGCCTGCCGTACCGGATTCCTCCAGCCAGCTCTTCACCGCA